>JAZNKU010000337.1:0-3874 GCA_045578685.1 Eubacteriales bacterium | reverse complement strand
TATCTGCGGTATTACAGCCGCAATGCCCCACGGTACGGGTCTTGAGGTACTAAAAAACACTTGCAGAGAGCGTTTCTATGATGTAGGTATAGCCGAGGAGCATGCCGCTACCTTTGCAGCAGGTCTTGCGGCTAACGGTATGAAACCGTATTTTGCCTGCTATTCGAGCTTTCTGCAGAGAGCCTATGACAGTATAGTTCACGATATTGCTCTGCAGAATCTGCCCGTTACCATCTGTATTGACCGTACCGGATTAAACGAAGGGGACGGTGCTACCCATCACGGCATATTTGATGTGTCATTTCTGTCAGCTATACCTAATATTGAGATATACTGTCCCGTGACCTACGAGGGACTTAAGCGGGCAGTAGATACCGCATATAACAAGGGTGTACCGGCCGCTGTGAGATACCCTAAGGGAAGTGAAATCAGCCTTATAAAAGAAGCCTTCTATCCTGACGGATATTCTCCCGAGCTTTCGGGCAAAGCAGACTTCATAGGCCCGATTGATGTCGTTATCATAACCTACGGTGATATCGCTGTAGAAGCTCTTGGTGCCGAAAAACTGTTCTTTGAAAGGGATATTAAGTGCGGAACTCTTCTTCTTGAAAGGCTCAAGCCTTATGGAGATCAGGCTGAGGCAGTAGCCGGTATTATACCTGAATCTTGCGGCACGCTTATCTTTCTCGAAGAAGGTATACGCAACGGTGGTGCCGGTGTATGCCTGTTTGACAAGCTTCGTGATATCAAGGGATTTGAAAATAAGAGATTTATTGTTCAAGCAATTGATGATGATTTTGTTCTCGGTGAAAAGGGAAGAACCCTCAGGCAGAGTGCCGGTCTTACTGCCGAGAATATTGTAAAGAGTTATTTTGATAAAAAATAGCATAAATTTTCTTAATATCCATTGCAAAAAAAATTAATATAATGTATAATTATTATATCTGTAAATTAGAAATTTTAAATAACGAAAGGAAATATACATCATGGCAGAAAAAGAAATTGTAATGAATGGTGCAGGTATTGAGGAAATCGGCTTTCCTATGTGGCCCCAGTTCGCTCCCGAAACGGTTAAGGACGTAACAGAGCCCATAATCAACGGTAAGGTTAACTACTGGACAGGTAAGAAGGGTATGGAATTTGAGGAGCAGTTCAGAGAATGGGCAGGTGCTGCTATGGCTGTTTCCTGTACCAACGGTACTGCAGCTCTCCATATCGGTATCTCCGCTCTGGGTATAGGCCCCGGTGACGAGGTTATCGTTCCTTCCTACTCCTTTATCGCATCCTCCTTTGCAGTTGTTCAGGCAGGTGCTATTCCCGTATTTGCTGATGTAACAGAGGATCACACCATCGATCCCGCTTCTATTGAAAAACTCATTACCAAGAGAACAAAGGGTATCGTTGTCGTTCATCTTTACGGTGTTGTTGCTGATATGGGTCCCATCCTTGAGATCGCAAAGAAGCATAACCTCTACGTAATCGAGGACGTTGCTCAGTGTATCGGCGGCGAGTACAAGGGCAAGAAGACAGGTACCATCGGTGACGTTGGTTGCTTCTCCTTCTGTCAGTCCAAGCATTTTACAACCGGCGGTGAGGGCGGTATGGTTCTTACCATGAACGAGGATATCGGCTGGGAATGCCGTTCCTTCCGTGACCACGGCTATGACGTTCGTCAGAGAATGAACATGCTTGCTCTTGAGGAAAAGCTCCCCTATATCCACAGAAGAGTTGGCTTTAACTACCGTATGACAGAGATCCAGTCCATCATCGGTATCAACGAGATGAAGCGTTTTGACAACTGGAATCTTGCAAGAAGATTTGAGTATGCAGCTATGTACGATAAGGCATTTGACGGTCTTCGCGGTGTTAAGAAGCTTCCCGTAAACACCGAGGAAAGAAAGAACTCCTATTGGTGGTATCCTATGGTTCTTGATCTTGATGCGCTTGACTGTGATGCTCCCGCTATCATTAAGGAACTCGGCGCTATGAAGATCCCCTGCTACGGTATTCAGTGGCCTGAGGCTTACCTTGAAAAAGCATATAGCGAAAACATCGGCTTCGGTTCTGTAAACTTCCCCTTCAACTCCACCGAGTACACCGATCCCGCAAGTGTAAACTACAAGGCTGCTAACTGTCCCGTTGCTCACGAGCTTCGCTCCAAGACAGTTTGTCTCTTCCTGCATCCCTCCTGGGAGCCTGTACATATCGAAAAGTGTATCGAGGGCTTCAAGGCAGCGCTTGCAAAGCATTATAAATAAGCGAAACTAAAATAATTTTATAATATTTAAGGCTGTAGTAATTAAATATTTCTACAGCCTTATCTTGATAAAGAGGTATTGAAATGAGAAAGATCAAATGGGGTGTTATAGGCGCAGGCGGTATTGCCGACAGACGTACTCTTCCCGGTATGATGTTAGCCGACAACGCTGAGCTTGTAGCAGTTATGGAAATAAATATGGAGCTTGCGCAAAAGCTCCGCGAAAAGTATAACGCAAAGGTTGCATACGATAACTATGAGGATCTTCTTGCAAATGAGGAGATCGAGGCTGTATATATCGCTTCTCCCGTTGTATGCCACAAGGAGCAGGCTATAGCTGCCGCAAAGGCAGGCAAGCATATCCTTCTTGAAAAGCCCGCCGCTATGACCATCGAGGACGGCGAGGATATACTTGCGGCTGCAAAGGAAGCAGGCGTACTTATCGCATCCGGCTTTATGATGAGATACCACGGCTACCATCAGAAGGTTAAGGAGATGATCGCTAACGGCGATATCGGTAATATCGTTTCCGCCCGCGGTCAGCTTACCTGCTGGTATCCCGAAATCGAGGGTGCATGGAGACAGGATAAGTCTAAGTCCGGCGGCGGTGCTCTTATGGACATGGGCGTACACTGTATCGACCTTATCGAGTATATTACAGGTGCCAAGACCGTTGAAACATGCGGATTTAACTCTACACGCACCTTCTCCTATAACGTAGACGACTCCTCAAACATCCTTATCAGACTTGATAACGGTGCGGTTGCTTATGTTGACAGCCATTTCAATATTCCCGATGAAGCGGCATTCTGCCGTCTTGAGTTCTACGGAACCAAGGGCTCTATCCTCTGTGAGGGAACCGTTTCCCAGATAGAGGCAGGTGAGGTTAAGGCGGTTATTTCCGGTGCCAATGAGGGTTATAATGCGGCTCAGAACCGTACAACCGACGGTGCCTTCAAGGTTGAGGCTACTTTAGGTAACATGTATACCAAGGAGATTGAATCCTTCGGTGATTCTATCATCAACGGTACTGCTCTTACAGTTCCGCTGGAGGATGCTATCCACGTACAGAAGGTTGCTATGGCAGCTTATACTTCAACGGAAACAAAGGCGTTTGTTTCGGTTGAATAAATGCAAAATTCAAAATGCAAAATGCAAAATTATGGTGGATTTCCGTACTTTGGTACGGAAATCTCCATTAAATATTTGGTGAAATATGAGATTAGTTAAGGATTATTTGATGCCCTGTCCGAAGTCTGTTGAACAGAAGGACGGGGAAGTAAAGATTGACGGTATTAAGATTACAGGCTATACCTCGGATTCGGTTGTTTATAAGACATCTGTCGAGTATCTGTCTGTTTTTGGTGAAGGCTCTTATGAAGTTGAGCTTGTAAAGGATACTGTTTGCGAGGGCAAGGCAGAGAGCTACACACTTTCTGTAAATGAAAATAAGACTGTTATCACAGCAAATGACGATGCGGGTATATTCTACGGTGTTATTACCTTAAAGGCTGTATATGCCGATAATACTCTGCCTGTAGTCGAAATTGAGGATCATCCTGATTTCTATGACAGAGGTCTGCTTCTTGAGAACCGCTACGGTTCTGATTTTATGAC
>JAZNKU010000336.1:0-13709 GCA_045578685.1 Eubacteriales bacterium | reverse complement strand
AATAATGAATGATGAATAATGAATAGTTTTGGAAGATTTTTGCACCTTTGGGTGCAAAAATCTTCCTTTAATTCCGCATTCCGCACTCCGAATTCCGAATTTTTCTAAATAACCTATTGTAATTTAGGAAAATATATTATATAATAGTATATTATTATGTCAATTCCACCAAAGGAGATATAGAAATGAAGCGAGTTACAATAAAAGAACTGTTTGCTTCCCCCGAAAAATATGCAGGACAGAAGATTACCGTTGCAGGCTGGGCACGTTCCATCCGTGCTTCCAACGTATTCGGCTTTATCGAGCTCAACGACGGCTCCACCTTTCCCTGCCTGCAGGTAGTTTTTGAGGATGCAAAATTAGAAAACTATAAGGATGTAGCTAAGCAGAATGTAGGCGCGTCCTTTGTATGCGAGGGTATGCTCGAGCTTACCCCCGAGGCAAAGCAGCCCTTTGAGCTTAAGGCAGAGGCTGTCGAGGTTACAGGCACATCCGTGCCCGAGTATCCTCTCCAGAAGAAGAGACACTCTATGGAGTTCCTTCGTACAATAGCACACCTTCGTCCCCGTACCAATACCTTTAACGCTGTTTTCCGCGTTAGATCTGTTGCGGCACAGGGTATCCACAAGTTCTTTGCAGAGAACAACTTCGTATACGTACACACCCCCATCATCACAGCATCCGACTGTGAGGGCGCAGGCGAGATGTTCCGTATCACCACCCTTGATATGGACAATCCTCCCCGTACTGAGGATGGCGAGATAGATTATTCAAAGGACTTCTTCGGCAAGTCCGCTAACCTGACCGTATCCGGTCAGCTCAACGTGGAGTGTTACGCTATGGCGTTTGCCAACGTATACACCTTCGGTCCCACCTTCCGTGCAGAGAACTCCAACACACCCCGACATGCGGCTGAGTTCTGGATGATGGAGCCCGAGATGGCGTTTGCAGATCTTTGTGACGATATGGAGCTTTGTGAAAAGATGCTCAAGTACGTCATAGGATATATAATGGAGAACTGCCCCACCGAGCTTGAGTTCTTCAACAAGTTTATGGACAACACTCTCCTTGACAGACTCAACAATATTGTCACAAGTGACTTTGCCCGCGTAACCTATACTGAGGCAGTTGACCTGCTTCAGAAGTCGGGCGAGAACTTCGACTATCCCGCAGAGTGGGGTATGGACCTCCAGACCGAGCATGAGAGATACCTTACCGAAAAGGTTTACGGCAAGCCTGTATTCGTAACAGACTGGCCCCGTGACATCAAGGCGTTCTACATGAGAGTCAACGACGACGGCAAGACCGTTGCGGCTATGGACCTTCTCGTTCCCGGTGTAGGCGAGCTGGTTGGCGGTTCACAGAGAGAAGAGAGACTTGATGTTCTTCTTGAGAGCCTCACCAAGTTCGGTCTTAACGAGGACGACTACAAGTGGTATGTTGACCTTCGCCGCTTCGGCGGTGCAAAGCACGCAGGCTTTGGTCTCGGCTTTGAGAGACTTATTATGTATGTTACCGGTATTTCCAACATCCGTGACGTACAGTCCTTCCCCCGTACAACAGGCAATGCAGATTTCTAATGGAGCTATTATAATAAATGGAATATACACAGCTTACAGCCGCAGAGCTCGAAGCAGCTAAGGCGGCACTTGACACAGAATTTGAAGAATTAAAAGCACAGGGCCTCAAGCTCAATATGGCAAGAGGTATCCTTGACCGTGAGCAGCTTAACCTGACACAGGATATGCTGGGCATCCTCAAGACCAAGGACGACTGTATGACCGAGGCAGGCACAGACTGCCGTAACTACGGTGTTCTTGACGGTATCCCCGAGGCAAAGCGTATCTTTGCAGAGCTGCTTGATATCCCCGCCGAGAACCTTATCGTAGGCGGTAACTCCTCCCTCAACCTTATGTTTGACACATTTGCAAGAAATATGATCTTCGGTGTCGAGGAAGAGGGCTCTACCCCCTGGGCAGTTCAGGGCAAGATCAAGTTCCTCTGCCCCGCCCCCGGCTACGACAGACATTTCTCCATCTGCGAGAAGATGGGTATCGAGATGATAACCGTTGAAATGAAGGAAGACGGACCCGATATGGATACCGTAGAGAAGCTGGTAGCAGAGGATGCTTCCATCAAGGGTATCTGGTGCGTTCCCAAGTACTCCAACCCCACAGGCGTTATCTTCTCCGACGAGACCATCACCCGTCTTGCGTCTATGAAGCCTGCGGCATCCGATTTCCGTATCTTCTGGGACGATGCATATATCATTCACTTCTTAGGCAACGAGGCGGTAAAACAGCCCTCCATCATCAAGGAGTGCGCTAAGTACGGCAACGACAATATGGTCTACGTATTTACATCCACCTCCAAGATCTCCTTCCCCGGCTCGGGTCTTGCGGTGATCGCATCCTCCAAGCACAACATTGAGGCGATCAAGAAGGTAATGACAGTTCAGACCATCGGTCACGACAAGCTCAACCAGATGCGTCACGTCAAGTACTTCGGCAACCTCGAGGGCATCAAGGAGCAGATGAAGAAGCATGCAGCGATCATCGCTCCTAAGTTCAAGATGGTAGACGAGGTGCTCACCGAGCAGCTCAGCGGTCTTGGTATAGCAAGCTGGTCCAAGCCCGAGGGCGGTTACTTTATCTCCCTTGACGTTTATCCCGGTACCGCAAAGCGTGTTTACGAGATGATGTGCGAGCTTGGTGTAAACCTGACTCCCGCAGGTGCGACCTTCCCCTACGGCCGTGACCCCGAGGACAAGAACCTCCGTATCGCTCCCACATTCCCCCCCATCGACGAGCTTAAAACCGCAAGCGAAGCTCTCGCCCTTTGTACCAAGCGTGCAGCGGTAGAAAAAATGCAAAATGCATAATGCAAAATGCAAAATTAATGTGGCTTTTGACCCGAAAGGTCAAAAGCTTCTTTTTTGTGTTGAAAAAATTTCTTAAGTAATGATATAATAACTTAGTAACTGTTATAAGACAGGGGACTGTCCCCTGTCTTAAAGAGAAGGTGATTCTATGAAAGTCATAAGCCGCCCATTGAATAACGGAGAATGCTTTCCCTGTTCAATAAAAAAGGCGAAAGCCCTGTTTGACGATACCGATGTAACCTTGAATTTTGCACATACCGGCCGTATATACGGCACCTTCAAAAACACCTTTGATATGTTCTATCTTAAAAACAATATCAAAGGACATGTCATATCGTCTATGTATATGCATCCCGGAGAATCAAATCCTTTTTTAGCTTCTTTGTACTGAAAAAGAAGGATTATCCGGAGGAGATTATGCAGGAATTTGAAGAAAAATATTTAAAGCTGTACTTGGATTTTTACAACGAAATGATGAACAAAACCGAAACCTCTATCTGTCACGTAACGTTGGTTGAATACAGAGACAACAAGCTGTATTTACACCAATTCAAGGATCGTTAACACAACAACCCTAAAGCAAGGCCGAAAACGCCTTGCTTTTTTGTTGATGATGTTGCATTAATGCAACATTTTTTAATTAATGCTGCAGAAACTCGGGTTTATGTTGCAGAAACTCCCGCTAATCCTACATAAACTCCCGCTTAAGCTACAGAAAGTACACAAATAAAATAAAATAAAAGTATATAAAAAAGTGATATACGATAACCAAACTGTCAACCAAATGGTAACCAAGCGACAGCCATTTTGGCAACCCAAGATAAGATAAGATAAGATAAGATAAGATAAGATAAGTTAAGTTAAGTTAATAAAGGAGAGGAGGAGACCACGATTGACAAAAATACCTGTCGCTGATAAAATTAACACAGATAAATTCTGAAATCAACGTTTCGCTTTGCCGTTGTTGTTCAATCTCCCTGTATTTTGCCGTATAATATGATCATAAAATCACAGGAGGAATATAAAATGAACACAGACAAAATTTTAGCAGAATCTATCGCAAAGGACTATGCTCCCAAGGACAACTCTAAGATAATCGCCTTAAAAAAGCTTGATGCTAAGGCAAAGCTCCCCGCAACGGTATTCACCTATACCTTCGGTATAATTTCCTGCCTTGTGGCAGGTCTCGGGATGAGCCTTGCAATGCAGGTTATCGGCAGCGGAACCGCAGCAATGGTACTGGGCATTATCATTGGTATCATCGGCTTTGCAGGCTGCTCGGTAAACTACCCTATCTACAAAAGACTCTTGGAAAAGGGCAAGGCAAAATACGCTTACGAAATCGTACAGCTCGCCCGTGAGATAGCAGAAAAATAATCATACCGTCAGGAGGTGGAGAAATGAACAGATCCGAAAGCAAATATTTTAACACGGCTATCAAAATGGACTTGGCTCTTATATCCCTGTTAGAAAAAAAGTCGATCGAATATATCAGCGTAAGTGAGATATGCGCCTTTGCGGGAGTAAACCGTTCCACTTTCTACCTTCACTACGAAAATATCGGGGAACTTTTAGAGGAGGCGGCACGGTATCTGCTGGATGATTTTTTGTCCTATTTTTCCACCGATACTCGCTCTGTAGCTCTTGACCTTAAGGATTGTGAGCTTAAGGATCTGATGTTTATAAGCGACAGATACCTGACCCCCTATCTGTTATATATCAAGGACCGCAAAAGAGTATTTGCCACCGCCCTTGCTCACAATAAAATTTTAGGCTTTGAAGATGTGTATAAACAGATGTTTGAAAACATCTTTGACCCCATCCTCGACAGATTCGGCTATCCGTTAAATGACAGAAAATACGTAATGGCTTATTATCTCAACGGCATCAACGCCGTTATCCTCGAGTGGCTCAGAGAAGACTGCGGCAGAGAGGTGGGCGAGATCGCAAAAATAATATCGGTGTGCATCTACGGCCGTTACGGCATACTGACCGAAAAACAAGGCTGAAAACAGTCTTGTTTTTTTTATTTAGGATGTTGCACTAATGCAACATTTATATAAGAAGTAAAACCCACGATGTTGCACTAATGCAACATCATATGACCGAAGATACTGTCCAATGGACACTATCCTTATGTTTTTGATGAGATACTGTTCTTAGGACACTATCTCAGAGATTGTAACCTTAGGTTACAAATTTTCATTTCGCCAAAGGAAAACAGTTTCCGTAGCATTAACCCGGATTTATGTTACAGAAACTCCCGCTCAAGCTACATGAATACCCGTTCAAGTGACAGAAAGTACACAAATAAAATAAAATAAAACTATATAAAAGGAGAGTGAAAGAAAAAAGAGAGGGTACTACCCTCCCCCCCACGCCCGAAAGCATGATATAATAAATACGCTCTTAAGTTACGACGATAACCATATCGCACCTCTGCTTGATATTCGTCCCCTCAATATAAGCTCGCTCAAGGGGTATCCACTCATTAAAGAATCTCTCTGCCATATTCGGGTTACGCTTAAGTATACGCTGTCTTTGAAGCTCGGGTGTAATATCAAGAAACACCGACAGGTCATAATACTTGCCGAAATAGGGGTGCATCGAATACGCTCCCTCGATCACCGTCAGCTTTTTCGGTGTTACCGTCACACGCTCGCCTAAAGACATAGTTGAACAGTCGAATTTTCGGTAGCAAAACTCTCTGTTTTCCGAAATAGGTTCGACTACCTCAGTATAAAATCTCTCTCTGTCAAGGTTTCCGCCGACCTCAGCAAAGCGCTCGGGAGTACGCTGGTGCATCTGCAAAAAGAAGTCGTCGGTACGAATGAGATTGCAATCATAAATTTCTTTAAGCATCACGCCGAGAGTGCTCTTTCCACTTGCACTGCCGCCCTCTACTGTAAGTATCACTTTTCCCTCTGCGAGTTTTTTGTCAAGCTCGCAAAAGAGAGACAAAAATGGTATGAATTTATTTGAGATCACACGGTAGGAGGGCTTATATTCCTCTCTGAATTTATCCGAATGATGAAGTGCGCAAAAATCCTTTTCCGCCCATTTATTCACCGCATTTTCAAACTCGGTTTTGTCAAAGGGAAGTGTCCCCCCGTCTATAAGCTCTCTTGCAATATTTATTTTTTGAGTAAGAGCTTCACCGCCCTTTTCCTCGGATTTGGCTGATAAAAAGAACAGCTTGCCAAAGGTTTCGGCAGACAAACCTTTATCAAGATAAGACAGAGGAACACGGGAATATTCTCCGTCAAGGGGTTCGATATCGGCATCAACTACTCCCTTTTGATATTCGGTTTTAATATACTCAACCGCTTTATCAAGGGATGAGATCATATGCTCACATCCAAAGGAGCTTTGGTGGATGAATTTGAAAATATCCTGTATTTCTGCCATTGGGTATTTATAAAAATGTTCTGTTAAAAGTTCTTTTGTTTTCATGTTCAGTCCAATTTCAACACCTTTGGGTTATCTAAAACCATTACGAGTATGGGAATAAGAATTATCTGTACTACGATACCGGGTATAGCGTTGATAAAGGCTCCCGCTATAAATGCTTCAAGGGTAAAGGGTGTTCCTGTAATTCCCATACAGATCGCCATCACAAGTCCCCAGACTATTCTTCCCGCTATCATAGCGATAATAAGCGAGAGGTAGATATAAGGCTTCTTTTTGGGAAGTATTTTATGCATAAGTCCGCTCACCCCGCCGTAAGCCGCAAGCTCGGCTGCCATACACACAGCCGTGGGAAAAAGCGGAGGCATCCCCAGGGTAAGGGAACGAAGCAGAGGAGCGATAAAGCCCACCCCGAGACCCCATACGGGTCCACAGATAAATCCGCACAAAATAACAGGAATATGTAAAGGACAGAGCATTGCCCCTACCTCGGGGATCTGACCCGTCAAAAAGGGCATAACGTAAGCCAGAGCCAGAAAGAGGGCTGCAAGTATCATTTTAATAAGACTGTTGTGTTTTTTCATAAAAAGCCTCCTACGGTATAACAACAAAAAATGCCACTACCCCTACAGAGATAATGACACCTTCATAGTATCCTTGATTGATATAAAATAAAGTAAATATAGAAAGCTTCTGCCTTTTTGCTGTTCTTCAGAACAACAAGGGTATTTTATCACAGACAAATACCCTTGTCAAGTATCAAAGTCTTTAATTTAGCAATGACATCTGCAATAAGCTCACCTGTATTGGGGCTTGATATACCTGCAACCAGATTGTCGCATCTGTTCATGGGGATAAGTATACGCACCGCATCTGCTCTTGAAACGGCAAGAGCTATTTTTTCGGTAACCTCACCCATAAGAGAGTCGGCTATAACTATACCCACCGGACCGATAATAACATCCGCCTTACGGCAGGCGACTACAACGGGGTTTTCACCGGTGGCACCGTTCTTCGCTCCTGCCTTAAGCATAGCAGAGGTCGCCAAGGCGTTGGTACCCACAACACTCAGATCTATATCATTAAATTCGGCTAAGATCTCCTTTACCAGTCTTGCACCCAGAGCTCCGCCCTGTCCGTCTATAACAGTTATATTCATAAGTCACCTCAAATTTTATTTAATTCATTATATCACATCTTTCTCCCCCTGTCTACAACAAAAAAACAAACGGTTCGCAAAAGGAACCGTTTAATTACTTTTTATCACATCTGCTATGGCATTACCCAAATTTTCGGCAGCATTCTTTGCCTCCTCAAGGGTGTTTGCACAGCTTCCTATCTCAAAAAGAAGAGACCCGGGAGCATACTGCTGATGGAAGCTTAATTTGCGTAGATTTATGGGTCTTGCCATACCGTTGTAATCGGTGGTCAGCTTATGCTGGAGCTTAACTGCAAGGTTCATGTTGTTCTCCTGCCACATAGGGTGCTCCGCTCCGCCTGCGTCTGTTCCCACAAGGGTCATTACCTGTGCGGTCTTTTGACCGTTTATATCGCAGACAGGCTTAAGTGCCTCGCCGCTTTCTCTTATCATAGCGTCACGGTGGAGGTCAAATACGTATTTTATCGAGGGGTATTCCTTAAGGTATTTCTTAACGGTGGCAAGGGAGTTGTCGTATGAGGCGTTATAATCCTCGGCATCGTGGAGGATCTCGCAATGAAGAGTGGGTATTCCCCTTTGGTTTAATATGTCAGCCATCACCTTGCCGACGGCTACCATATTTTGCGATATGTCCGTACTGCGAAAGGATGTGGACGGTGTGTAGGAGCTTGCTTTCCTTTCGGCAAAGCTCTCGGTGGCGTGGGTATGTATTATAAGCACCAAAGGCTCTGTCTTGGTGCTCATTTTTGAGATCCCGCCGTTGCGAAGTGCCGCCGGATAGGGAGAAGCAAGAAGCTTTGTTACATCAACACTCTGACCGCTGTCACTGTCACGGACCAACACCTCTCCTGCCATAGCTCCGGAGCTCATATCTATCTCGGTTATGGGATATGCAGAGGTACTGCCGTTATCCCCTTCCTTAGTCTCCTCGGTGATAAATATTTCATTTTTGAGAAGTCCTTCCCTGCCCGGCTCCATCTCCTCGTCCTCCCGTAAGGTAACGGGAAGCCTGAAACCGCTGTAGACTCCCAAAACAGAGCCCTCAAGGCTGCTCGGCTCAAAATAATACGAAAGTTTGAGCGATACTGCCGCAAAAATAACGGCACAGGCTACGGAGCACATAAAAGCACGGTATATAAGGGGGTAGTTTATTCTTCTCATATATTTCACCTTCCTACCGTAATTTATATGCACTCAGCTACGGCAAAATGCCCGATTGAGAGCAGAGGATATAAGAGAAGCAGATTCGGCTACCGCAACATCGCTTTCCTTAAGAGAAACGAAAAAGCTTCTGCCGTTTTCAAGAACCGTTTTCAGAGAATCGTCTATCCTTTCTATACCGGCCTTACCGAGAGCATCGTATACGAGGGTGGAGGAATCTACTACCGTGGGAACTCCTATGGCTATGACGGGAACGCCTATACTTGTACGGTTTATCTCACGGCGGCGGTTACCTATACCCGAGCCGGGTGAGATACCCGTATCCGACAGCTGAAGCGTGGATCCCAGACGGTCAACGCTCCGTGCCGCAAGAGCGTCGACTGCTATGACCACATCCGGCTTTACCCTCTCCACCGCACCGCGGATAAGCTCAAGGGTCTCGATCCCCGTCTGTCCCACCACTCCCGGGGCAATGGCAGCTATCTCGTCCTGACCTATACTGTCAAACAGTGCAGGATCATATTCCTTAACATGGCGGGTCACTATCAGACCGTCCACGGTACGGGGTCCGAGAGAATCGGGGGTAACATCACGGTTTCCCAAGCCAACCACCAGAACAGTCTTATCCCCCTTAGGAACAAGCTCGGTTATATGATGGGTAAGGGCGGAGATAACATCCTCCTTCTGCTCGTCGGACAGAAGCCAGCTTTTTTTACATTCAACGGTAATATACCTCCCCACCGGCTTACCGATGATGGCACTTCCCTCCTCCGAGGTTATTTTCATATCACTTACGCTTACCCCGGAGATCTGCTTTTCGATATAGCTTATTCCCCTTATATTTTCAATATTTGCCGCTTCTTTTGCCTCACTTGCAAGGTCTGTACGGATAAATTCTGTATTGGCCACGAAAATTCCTCTCTTTTTACGAAAAAATTTAAAATTTATGCCTGTTTGTTCTTGCAAAATAATGTATAATGATTTATAATATATTATGTGACACTATATATGTATAATATTCAGGAGGAACGACCAAATGAAAAAAATATTAGCTCTCATTCTGTGCGCTGTACTTCTCGTACCCTGCCTTACTTCCTGTATGGGCGGCATCAAGCCCTCAGACGAGGATAAGGGTGCAGAAATACCCATGCATCTGTCCACAGAGATCTACAACCTTGATCCTGCATACGCATATCTTGACGATGCAGGTGCAAAGATCCTGCCTCTCATCTATGAGGGTCTCTTCAGATTTGACGAAGACGGCAAGGCAGTAAAGGCTCTCTGTACCGACTACACAACCTACACAAACCGTGACGGCGAGTTCGTTGCTGAGTTCACCATCGCCGAAACAAAGTGGAGCGACGGCAGAAGCATCAATGCCAACGATTTCGTTTACGCATGGAAGAGACTGGTTGAGCCCGAGTTCAACTCCAAGGCAGCGTCCCTTCTCTTTGATGTTAAGAATGCAAGAGCTTGTAAGAGCGGTGATATCTCTATCGACGACTTCGGCGTAGTTGCTGCCGAATCCAGAGTTCTTCAGGTGACCTTTGCCGAGAAGATCAACATCGACGAGTTCATCAAGACCCTCGCAAGCCCCGCCCTTGTTCCCCTCCGTGAGGACAAGGCTAACAGACTGACCGACTGGGCTTCCTACTATGCCACCATGGTAACCAACGGTCCCTTCTACGTAAAGCTCTTTACACCCGGCGAAAAGGAAATGGTTCTCGAGCGCTCTATCTACTACTACAGAGACATCGAGAAGGAAAACGAGAGACTTGACAAATACGTTAAGCCCTTCCGTCTCAACATCACCATGGGCTCAAGCGAGGATGCTTACGAGGCTTACAATGCAGGTGAGCTTGTATTCAACAGCCAGATCGCTCTTACAGGCAGAGGCGATGCAAAGGTTGAAAAGCTTAATACATTCTCTACAGCTACCTATATATTCAACACCCAGCGTGCTCCCTTTGATAACGCTGATGTAAGACGCGGTCTCTCTATGGCTATCGACAGAGCAGAGCTCGCTTCTATAATCGGTTACGCTAAGGCTGCTGAGGGTATCATCCCCGCAGGCATCACCGACAAGTCCTCAAAGGACGACTTCAGAGCTAACGGCGGTGCTCTCATAAAGAGCGAGGCTGATATGGCTGAGGCTAAGAAGCTTACCGCAGCTGCTTCCGACAAGGAGATCACACTTACAGTCCGTGACAACGAGATCGACAAGACCTGCGCTGACTATGTTAAGGGTCAGTGGGAAGAGCTTGGCTTTACCGTTGAGGTAGTGGTTCTCTCCTATGAGCACTACACCAACATCGAGTACGATCAGTACGCTGATCTTCTCTACAAGGCATACTCCACCCGTGACTTTGACGTTATCGCAATCGACTCCCAGATGCTTGAGCTCACCGCATTCAACGAGCTCTCCTCCTATGCAAAGCCCTTCTCCGGCGGTGCTATGGACCTTGCATCCGGTGACTTCAGTGCAGTAACAAACCTGTCCGGCTATAACAGCGAAGAGTATGACGCAATCATCGAGGAGGCATTTGCCGCAAAGGATAAGGCACAGCGCTCCGAGCTTCTCCACAAGGCAGAGGAAATGCTCATAGCTGATATGCCCGCAGCTCCTCTCTTCGTATATGAGAACGCTTACAGCGCATCCAAGGACCTCGGCAAGCTTGCAACCGATTACTTCGGCGCAGTACTCTTTACCGACGCTACTCTCAAGAACTACGAGAGATTTAAGGTAACAGAAGAAGAATAATCCACTCAAACAAAGGGCTGCCAAGGCAGCCCTTTAATCAACCGTAAGGAAATATAATATGATAGCACCCCTTTTAAAGAAAACAGAAATAAAGCTGTATATTCTCTATATAATGAAGAATATAGGTTATGCTATAGAGTACGACAAACTTAACGATACCGTCACCTCAGACGGTGCGGTCAACTATTTCGGCTTTGCCGAATGCTTTTCCGAGCTGCTTGAGACATCAAATATCGAAGTAGAGCATACAGACGGCAAGGAGAGCTTTAAAATAACCGAGCAGGGCATAAATGTCGTGGATACCCTCGTGGATTCTCTTTCTCATCTTACCCGCCGTACCGCCCTTGCGGCAGCCACAAGGCTCACCTCCTTTGAGAAGAGAGGTGCCTCTACCGAATATACCTCCCAAGAGCTGCCGGATGGAAGATATCTGTTTACCTTCCGCGTAAAGGAGTATAACAGCGAGATCTTTTCGGTTTCGGTAACTCTTGAGAACAGAGATCAGTTAGGAACGATACAGCGCAATCTGGAAAAGAATCCGGACGGCGTTTACAAGTGTATTATGGCACTTCTTTCAGGTCAGGCAGACTATCTTCTTGACAGTACATTATAAACAAAAAATAGTTAGACTTTTTATCTATTATTTTTGTTAAAATTAGCCATTTTTCACTATCAAATCAAAAATTATGGTGATAAGTAACAATTTTTTATCTCATACTTTATCGATTATACACAACATATATTCACATTATGTATAATTTTATGAAAAACTGTTGACACATTTTGTTAATAATGTTATAATATATTTACTAAACTTGCGAAGGTGTATGAATGTCCCGTAAGGCAGTGAACAATGAAATAAGCGAGCTTCTCGCAAAGATCAAAAACGGTGAAGAAAATGCCATCGAGCAGCTCCTTGCCGAATACGCTCCCCTGACAGAAGCCAAGGTAGCAGAATACAAGGGTATTCTGGAAGAGGACGACATACGCCAGCTCTGTGCTATAGGCCTCTTTGAGGCGGCTCAGTCCTTTTCGGAGGACAGAGCTAAGGGTAAGGTCACATTCGGACTTTACGCCAAGCTCTGCGTGCGTAACAGGATCCTCTCAGAGGTAAGAAAGCTGGGACCCGAGGTCGAGCCGGTGGAGGAGGACATCACCACCGACGGCAGCTCTGTAGAGGAGGATGTTATCCGACGGCAGGATCTGTGCGATTCTCTCAGCAAGGCACGCAAAAAGCTTACTCCCTACGAGGATACTGTGCTCCGCCTCTATCTTAAGACAGGCAGCTACGACGAGGTAGCCCTGTCCCTCGGCAAGACGAGAAAGTCGGTCGATAACGCCATGTCCAGGATCAGAAGCAAGTTCAGAAATTCATTATGACATTTGCCCGTGTAGCTTAAGGAGAGCACATTGAGGTGTGGGTGAAAGACCCGCCACGGGTAAAAATATTCAACCATATTAAGTGAGGTAAAGACCAATGTACGAAGACAAGACCTTAGTTTGCAAGGAGTGCGGACAGGAGTTCGTATTCACAGCAGGTGAACAGGAGTTCTATGCAGAAAGAGGCTTCCAGAACGAGCCCCAGAGATGCAAGACCTGCCGTGACGCGAGAAAGGCTGCTACAAAGGCCACCCGAGAAATGTTCACTACTACTTGTGCAAACTGCGGAGGCGAGGCTAAGGTTCCCTTCCAGCCCAGCGACGACCGTCCCGTATATTGCAGCGCATGCTACGCTGCAATGAAACAGCAGTAAACTAAGAGTTATAACATTTATAATACATAGTTACAGCAATAAAAAACGACCCTTTCGGGTCGTTTTTTATTTTGAATTATCGTCAGTGCAGGCTTATTATCAGATCAATCAATATTTCTGCCGTTTCAAGAACCGTTAAAAGCAGAAAAAAGCCTCCGCCGAGCAGCAATGCAGTTCTGCCTGACCTGTTATGAACCTTGCCTGCCATCTTAAACATGAATATAATTATCGGAGTGAAAAAACAGAAGGCTCCAAGTGAGCCGAGTATGCTCGGGCATACGTATTCGGTAAGCATCTCCAATACGTTTAAAATCATCCCGATGATAACAGCAATACCCTGTACACATGCGGAAACGATAAGTAAAAATTTTTCTCTCTTTGTCATTGACTGCCTCCGTTTAAGCTTATGCATAGAAAATCGAACACAGGGTGTCCGGCTCTCCTATGTCCTTGCGTGATATTATACTATTAAATATAACGCCTGTCAATATCAAGCGTTTCTGTATATAACACGGGTATCTGTGGTGTTTCAACAATCAATCTTACATAGCTTATCTCTATCCTGATGTTGCATTAATGCAACATC
>JAZNKU010000335.1:0-2122 GCA_045578685.1 Eubacteriales bacterium | reverse complement strand
ATGGATCTCGTTGAGGAGATGATGAAGACCGTAACCCTTAAGGTATGCGGTACACTCCAGATCCCCTACCAGGGTCACACAATAGATATTTCCAAGTGGGAAAAGCTCACTATGGTTGATGCTGTCAAGAAGTACAGCGGTGTTGACTTCAACGAGGTTAAGACCGACGAAGAGGCGATCGAGCTTGCAAAGAAGCATCATGTTGAGCTTCCCGAGGTACCCTCTAAGGGCGCTATCATCGCAGAGTTCTTTGATGCATTCGTAGAGGCAAACCTTATTCAGCCTACATTCATCTACGATTATCCCGTAGAGATCAGCCCTCTGGCTAAGCGTAAGCCCGAGGATCCCATGTTCACCGAGCGTTTCGAGTACTTTATCAATGCTACAGAGTTCGGTAACGCATTCTCCGAGCTTAACGACCCCATCGACCAGAAGCAGCGTTTCGAGAAGCAGGTTGCAGACAGAAAGGCCATCGAGCCCGACACCAAGGCAGAGGTAGACTACGACTACATCAATGCTCTTGAGTACGGTATGCCTCCTACGGGCGGTTTAGGATTTGGTATCGACAGACTCGTAATGCTCTTAACCGACTCCGCATCCATCCGTGATGTTCTTCTTTTCCCCACTATGAAGCCCCTTGATGCTCCCAAGAAGGAAAAGACCGAGGCCAAGGCAGTTGCAGCGGCTGAGCCTGAGGTAATCGACTTCTCCAAGGTTGAGATCGAGCCCCTCTTTGCTGACCTTGTTGACTTTGAGACCTTCTCCAAGTCTGACTTCCGTGCAGTAAAGGTTAAGGCTTGTGAGGCTGTAAAGAAGTCAAAGAAGCTTCTTCAGTTTACTCTTGACGACGGTACAGGCGAGGACAGAACAATACTCAGCGGTATCCATGCGTTCTATGAGCCCGAGGAGCTTGTGGGTAAGACCCTTATCGCTATCACCAACCTTCCTCCCAGACCTATGATGGGTATCGAATCCTGCGGTATGCTTCTTTCCGCTATCCATACCGAGGAGGGCGAAGAAAAGCTCCACCTCCTTATGGTTGACAACCACATTCCCGCAGGCGCAAAGCTTTATTAACGATATCAAAAAGGACTATGATTTTCATAGTCCTTTTGAGATAATATGATACTAAAACCGTATTGTTTAACGGCTGAATGAATTTTATAAAACACCTGAGATCTGAAAAATCGAGGGTTACAGGATAATATAATGACAGATAATAAAGAGATCTTAGGAACAGCTCCTATAGGCAAGCTGCTTCTCAAATTAGCCGTGCCCACCGTTGCGGCACAGCTTATCAATATGTTATATAATATAGTCGACCGTATCTACATCGGTCACATTCCGGGAGAGGGCGACCTTGCTCTTACGGGTGTCGGCGTATGCATGCCTATCATTATGACGGTGTCAGCCTTTGCTGCACTGGTAGCATCCGGCGGAGCACCGAGAGCTTCCATATTTATGGGGCAAAATGATAATGAAAAGGCGGAAAAGACCCTTGGAGGCTGCTTTGGTCTGCAGGTGATAATATCAGTGGTGCTGACTGTTCTGCTGCTCATATTCAACAGTCCTTTGCTTTTGGCATTCGGTGCAAGCGAAAATACAATAGGTTACGCTGTGGATTATATGAATATCTACGCACTCGGTACGATTTTCGTACAGCTGACTCTCGGAATGAACTCCTTCGTCAGTGCACAGGGCTATACCAAGATATCCATGATTTCGGTGGCGATAGGTGCGGCAACCAATATCATTCTTGATCCCGTATTCATATATACCCTCGACATGGGTGTAAAGGGAGCAGCTCTTGCGACGGTAATATCCCAGGCCTCGTCCTGCATATGGATAGTATCCTTTTTGTGCTCCGAAAAGCCAATACTTCGTCTGAAAGTTAAAAATCTCATCGTATCTCCAAGGCTTATACTGCCGTGTATAGCACTGGGATTTGCCACCTTTGTTATGCAGGCAAGCGAGAGCGTCATTTCGGTATGCTTCAATTCATCGCTTTTAGGCTACGGAGGAGATATAGCCGTAGGAGCTATGACCATACTTACCAGCGTGATGCAGTTTGCCATGCTGCCAATGCAGGGTACCGCTCAGGGAGCACAGCCTATACTCAGCT
>JAZNKU010000334.1:0-1505 GCA_045578685.1 Eubacteriales bacterium | reverse complement strand
CTATTTCGAAGATAACCGCCGAATATATCCCGGCACCCAATATCAACAAGCTTTTCTCTCCCAAGGATCCACCTCCCAAAGAACTATAGTTTTACTTTTTTGGCGTCAATTGCTTCTCGTACATACGGTCAAATCAGCTTTGTAATACATAAATATTATTACACTAAGATATATTATAGCATATACATATGACCCGTGTCAAGACGAAAGCGACTAATTCGATATATATCCACACAAAACGCTGTATGATCCCACCTCTCCCCTTTAAAAAAACACGCCGATTGTAATAAGTAAATTTTTTATTAACAACCTTAAAACTTTTATATTTTAAGCCGTAACTTAACAAAACAAAGAAAAAGACACCGAAAACATATGCTTTTTAAGCACAGCTTTCGGTGTTATTTTTACAAAATATTCTCGGTTTAGCCTTCTACTTTTACGGATTTAATAACCATATCGAACATAGGTCTGTCGCCAAAGCTCGTCTTGGTGGCAGCTATCTCGTCGAGAGTCTCGAAGCCGTCGGTCATCTTGCCGAAGGCAGCATACTGACCGTCAAGGTGAGGAGCGTCCTTATGCATAATAAAGAACTGCGAGCCTGCAGAGTTGGGGTTCATGGATCTCGCCATAGAAATAACGCCTCTGGTATGCTTCAGGTCATTTTTTACGCCATTTGCCGCAAATTCGCCCTTTATGCTATAACCGGGGCCGCCCATACCTGTACCCTCGGGATCACCGCCCTGGATCATAAAGCCCTCGATCACTCTGTGGAAAATAAGTCCGTTATAGAATCCGCTGTTCGCCAGCTTTTCAAAGTTTTCAACGGTCAAGGGTGCCTTCTCGGGATAAAGCTCGAGAGTCATCTTTCCGCCGTTTTCCATTTCAATTACAGCCGTTTTCATATCATTTCTCCTTTGTATATTCTTTTTTCGTTAAATCACAAATCAAGCGAGCCGCAAATTGCTTTGGGGCTCGCTTGTTTTAAATAATTTTAAGCAGATCTATTCTCAGTTTTTGAAAGCTTCTCTTGCAGCATATGTTGTATGGAGCAATTCGTGAGCCTTGTGAGAATTGGGTTCGCCGAGGAACTTCTCGTAGAGAGCCTTGATCTGAGGATTGTTGTGGCTCTGTCTGAGAGTCTGTCTCTCGTCCTCGGAATAGAGTGCCTTTGCACGCTTTTCCTTGTATGTGTCGATAATATCAGCATCCTCATTGGGAAGGAACTGAGGCTTGATGTAGGGCTGACCGCCGCCTGCAATACAACCGCCGGGACATCCCATGATCTCAATGAACGCATACTTACTCTTGCCTGCTCTGATGTCGTCAAGGAGAACCTTTGCGTTCTTCATACCGTGAGCAACAGCAACCCAGATTTCTGTGCCGTTAACTTCAACCATAGCTTCCTTGATGCCGTCGAAGCCGCGAACTGCCTCGAACTTAACACCCTCGTGTTCCTTGCCTGTGAGTACGTAGTAAGCTGTTCTGAGAGCAGCCTCCATAACACC
>JAZNKU010000333.1:0-4449 GCA_045578685.1 Eubacteriales bacterium | reverse complement strand
ACGGCGTGTTTCGGTATTATCGTAATCTATATCCTCAATTTTGAGGGCGTATTTTGTCATATCCTTTTGCGACAGCATGATCTTGAGTTTGCTGTCGCTTATCAGTATCAGCTCCATTTCACCACTTCCTCTTGTTATTATTATAAGCGGAAGGGATCAAAAATGAAACACTAAATTATTGGAAATCAGTATATCTTACTCAGGCAGTCTGCAACTCCGCCCGTGTTTGCTTTGATGGCAGAATATCCGTAGAAGGCGGAACCGAGATAGCTCTTTTTCGTTCTTGCGTACTCTACCTGATTGGTTATCTCATCAGGGGAGGACCATTCCTCGGTACGATATGCCGCGTGAGAAACTATAAGGGGAATATCACTATCGCCAAGGGCGTTGTCCCACCAGTCGCAGAGCTCGCCGTAGGGAGCCGCCGTATTGTCAAAGCTCCAGTATAGCTGTGGGGATATAAAGTCTATATAACCGCCTTGTATCCAAGCCTTGGCATCACAGTATATGGCGGAATAAGCACTGAGCCCCCTTGTGTCCGAGCCGCCGTTTGAGCCGTCGTTGTTACACCATATCCCAAAGGGAGATATACCGAAATAACAGTCGGGATTGACCGCTTTTATGGCGTCATAGCTTGCCTTTATCATGGCGTTTACGTTTTCGCGGCGCCAGTCCTCAAGCCGAAGTCCGTTGCCGTAATTACCGAAAGCGTCTGAATCGTCGTATACCGCGTTTTCTGCGGGATAGGGATAAAAATAATCGTCAAACAGTATGGCGTCTACAGGATAATTTTCTGCTATTTCCCTTACACCCTCGGCTATAAGCTCTCTTACCTCCGGCAGTCCGGGGTTATAGTAGAGAGCTGTGTCATAGCTTACGCAGTATTCGGGATTTTTGTACGCGGGATTGCTCTCACAGAGCATAGCCGCGTTCCCCTTTGAATCGTTCATCGAGGTGGAAACTCTCAAGGGATTTACCCACGCGCATACGGCTATACCTAACTTGTGCGATTCCTCCGTGAAATATTCGAGTATATCAATGGGCATTTTCTCTCCCTGTGCATTACACAGATACTCAGAGGAAGGGAAGAGCCTTGAATTATAAAGCGAGTCCGAAGAGGGTCTTACCTGTAATATTATAGTGTTCATCGAGTGCTCGATGGCCTGGGTGAGTATGGAATCTATCTCTGCCTTAAGCTCATCAGCGGACAACCCTCTTTGTGACGGAAAGTTTATATTCGCCACAGATGCTATCCATAAAGCTCTTATTTCACCGTCACGGGATATTATATCCTCAACAAGCGTTGTTTTCTCTGCCATTGCGGGAGCATGCACAGGCTCAAAGCCCGACATTATCGTCCCCCCCACAACAGAGGATATAAGCACCAGAGCGAAGCATATCAGTGCTATATTTAATTTTCTTGCATCAATAATTTTAGACACCACTATTTTACCATCCTATAGCATAACATATTTTTATCGGTTTTTCAAGCACCGACAGTACAATATATTTATTTTCTCAGCGGTATATTACTATTGACATAGGGGCTTATTATATATATAATATATATAACTATAATTATAACTTCAAAGGAGATCATTATGAAGTACAAGGGCATTGCCACAAGAGAAATAGCTTTCCCCATAGGCGGTATCGGTACAGGCTGTATCAGCCTTGCAGGTAACGGCCGTCTGGTAGACTGGGAAATTTACAATAAACCCGCAAAGGAAACCGAAAACGCGTATACTCACTTTGCAGTAAAGGCTGAGGCTGACGGCGAGATATTAGATACCCGTATTCTCCACGGTGACTACCTTAAGTGTTACATGGGTCCCACCATCAAGGGTGACTATATGGGTTACGGTCACGGTCCCTCCACCTTCAGTATGGCGGCTATGCCTCACTTTGAGGATACCGAGTTTGACGGTGAGTTTCCTCTCGCTACAATGTCCTTCAAGGACAGACATTTCCCCGGCGAGATCAAGCTCAGAGCATTCAACCCTTTTATTCCTCTTAACGAGGATGACTCCAGCATTCCCGCTGCTTTCTTTGAAATTGAATTTACCAACTATACAGGCAAGGAGATCACCTATACAGCAGCATTCTCCTGCAAGAACCCCCATAAGGAAAAGTCCCTAAACCGTTACAGCCGAGAGGGTGATATATCCAAGATCTATATGTACAGCGACGAGCTGGGCGAAGACGAGATCGGATATTACGATATGACTATCGCTACCGACTGTCCCGACCTTTCCTATCAGGAGATGTGGTACAGAGCAGGCTGGAAGGATGATGTTATTACATACTGGCGTCAGTTCAACGAGCAGTCCAAGTTCGAGAACCGTGTATACAAGGAATACAGCGACCGCGGTGACCACTGTACTCTCGCTCCCTACGTTAAGGTAAAGCCCGGCGAAAAGAAGACCCTTCGTTTCCTTCTTTCCTGGAATGTTCCCAACAACTACAACTACTGGACTCCCTACAAGGTAGAGAAGGACGGCAAGGAAGTTGATTATACCTGGAAGAACTACTATGCTAAGCTCTTCAAGAACTCCGAGGCTTCTGCGGATTATGCAATGAAGAACTGGAACAGACTCTATGACGAAACTATGCGTTTCAAGAACGAGTTCCACACACAGACTCTCCCCGGAAAGATCGTAGACGCTATGGCAACGGCAATAAGCGTGCTTAAGTCCCCCACGGTATGGAGACTTGAGGACGGCTCTCTCTACGGCTGGGAAGGCTGTCTTGAACACGTTGGTGCCTGTGAGGGCTCCTGTACTCACGTATGGAGCTATGCTTATGCACTGTGCTTCTTATTCCCCAGACTTGAGCGATCTATGAGAGATCTTGACTATACATATAACTACAAAGAGGGTGGCAAGATGGAGTTCCGTATGGCACTTCCTCTCGGCAGACCCGACTATGTACCCTTCCACGCTTGTGTTGACGGTCAGATGGCAGGCGTATTCAAGACCTACCGTGACTGGAAGATCTGCGGTGACGACGAGTGGCTCAAGAAGAACTGGGAAAGAGTAAAGGGCGCACTTGCTTATGCCTGGGACGAGTCAAACGAAGAGTATTGGGACCGTAACAAGGACGGTATCCTTGAGGGACGTCAGCACAATACTCTTGATACCGAGCTGTTCTCTGCTTCATCCTGGCTTGAGGGTTACTACCTCCTGGCTCTTAAGGCTGCTTCTATCATGGCAGACTACCTTGGCGAGCACGAGCAGGCAGAGGAGTACAGAGCACTTTATGCTAACGGAAAGAAGTACCTTGAGGAGGAGCTCTTCAACGGTAAGTACTACTTCCAGAAGATAGACCTCGGCGACTACAGCCTTGTTGCTCCCTTTGACGATGCGGCAGGGGTATGGAACGAAGAGGTTAACGAGATCAAGTATCAGATCGGCGAGGGTTCCGAGATAGACCAGGTAGGTGCTCAGTGGCATTCTGATATCATCGGTCTGGGTGATGTCTTTGATAAGGAAAGAGTAAAGTCGGCAGTTGACTTTATGTACCACCACAACTTCAAGCAGTCTATGCGTGAGCATACCAATATCTGGCGTATCTACTGCTTAAACGACGAAAAGGGTGCAGTTATCTGTGACTACCCCGAGGGTGCGCGTAAGCCCGCAGTACCTCTGGCATATGCCGAGGAAACAATGCACGCATTTGAATATATGCTTGCGGCACAGCTTCTCTCTGCAGGACTTATAGACAAGGGTCTTGAGGTCATTGACGGTGTACGTGACCGTTATGACGGTACGATGCGTAATCCCTTTAATGAAATGGAGTGCGGTAACCACTATTCACGTAACATGTGTACCTTCTCCTTTATTCCGATCCTCTCCGGCTTTGAATTTGATATGCCTCACGGTATGATAGGCTTCAATCCCAAGCTTGCAGGCTATTTCAAGGCTATATGGTCTCTTGACTGCGGCTGGGGTAACTTTGAGTGTGACGAAGGCTGGTGCAAGGTAAATATGATCAGCGGTAAGCTTCCTATAGACGAGCTCCGTATCCCCTTTGAAAATGTAACCAAGGTTGTAGTTGACGGCAAGGAAATTACAGACTACCGTGTAGAGGGCAGAAGCATATTCTTCAATACAAAGACTGAAATTACTGATAAGGTAGAGGTATACGCATAATGTATATTCCGAGAAAATTTGAAAAAAGGGAAAAGCCCTATAAGTTCCTGACCCTGAGCTTTGACGACGGTGTAACTCAGGACGAGCGCTTTATCAAGATGCTTGATGAAAGAGGTATCAAGTGTACCTTCAATATTAATACTGGCATCTGCGGACTGGTGCATAACCTGCCTTACCGCGACGGTGAGGTTACTCACAACGAGCATACTGAAGAAAAGATCAAGGAAGTGTACGTCAACCACGAGGTTGCCGTACACACCCTGACCCATCCCCGTCTTGACCTTCTTGACGAGGCAGG
>JAZNKU010000332.1:0-4124 GCA_045578685.1 Eubacteriales bacterium | reverse complement strand
CGCAGCAAAAGAGGGAAGAGCAAAAGCAGAAACAATTATTAAAAACACTAACACTTTTTTGATCATGTGATCACCTCCTTCAGAGATTAATTTGCTCAGTAAGATTTCATTAATGTATAGGAATATTGCCCATTAAGAAATCAAAAAATTTACAAAATATATATGCAAATGTGTTATATGTATGATATACTTTATATATATATTTATTTGGAGGTCATTCTGATGTCTATAATTAACGAAATTTCCGAAAAGCTTCAGGCAGGCGGCAGAGAAGCTGCTGTAGCAATGAAGACACTTGTTCCTCAGGCTCTCGAAGAGGGCTTTAGCGCGAAGGATATACTTGAAGAAGGTCTTCTTGCCGGTATGAGTGTTATCGGTGAAAGATTTAAGAATAATGAGATTTACGTACCTGAGGTGCTTGTTGCCGCAAGAGCAATGAAAATAGGTGCTAACCTTCTTAAGCCCCATCTCGTTTCTGACGACGTACAGGCTAAGGGCAAGGTTGTTATAGGAACTGTTGCAGGTGATATGCACGATATTGGTAAGAATCTTGTTGCTATGATGCTTGAAGGCAAAGGTCTTGAGGTTATTGATCTCGGTGTTGACGTATCTGTTGATGACTTTGTCAATACCGCTAAGGAAGAAGGATGTAAGATCATCTGTCTTTCCGCACTTCTTACCACAACAATGCCTGTTATGAAGGACATTGTTAAGGCTTGCGAGGAGGCAGGTATCCGCGATAAGGTTAAGATCATGATCGGCGGCGCTCCTGTTACTCAGTCCTACTGCGACGAGATCGGTGCTGACTGCTTTACACCCGATGCCGCAACTGCAGCTGATGCAGCTCTCGCATTCTGCCAGGAGTAATAAATGGATTACATACTTGAAAACTTAGAGCCCAAAGCTGTTTTCAAGTACTTTGAAGAAATATCCCGTATCCCCCGCGGATCCGGTAACGAGACAGCGGTAGTAGATTATATTGCCGCTGTTGCTTCTTCTTACGGACTTGAATACAGAAGAGACGAAGCGGATAATATTATAGTCAGACGAAAGGCTGATGAGGGCAGAGAATCTGCACCTTGTGTTATCCTTCAGGGTCATACCGATATGGTATGTCAGTGCAATGCTGATACAGAACACGACTTTGAAAAGGATCCTCTTGATCTTTATATTAATAACGGTTTTATAGAGGCAAGAGGTACTACGCTCGGTGGTGATGACGGAATAGCTTGCGCGTATATGCTTGCTTTGCTCACCTCTGAAGGACTTGAGCTCCCTGAACTGGAATGTCTCTTCACTTCAAGTGAAGAGGTTGGTATGAACGGTGCTATTGCTTTTGATTATTCTGATGTTAAATCTCGACTTATGATCAATCTGGATTCCGAGGATGAGGGAGTGTGTGTTGTAAGCTGTGCGGGAGGAGTCAGGGCAGAACTCAGCTTTGAGTCCGAAGCAATTGCTGAAAAAAACAAGCTTATGCGCATTGAGGTCAAAGGTCTCTGCGGCGGACATTCCGGTGTTGACATCAACATTGGTCACGAAAACGCAATTATCCTTATGGCAGAGCTTCTTGACAGAATGTATACATTTGAGCCCTTCAACCTCGTATCCTTTAACGGTGGAACGAAGGACAACGCTATTCCTCGTGAATCGGTATCTGTGATCTCATCACCCGATCCTGACATTTATAAGGATATTATTTCTGAATTTATAAATGAAAAGAAGAAGATACTTTCAAAGGACGAGAAAGGATTTAAGGTACATACATCCAAAAACAAGCATTTAGGTAATATGTTTACCTTTGCCGATACTTCACGGGTGATTTCAGCTGTTTTAAGCACTCCTAACGGAGTTATCCGTATGTCTCAGCATATTGATGGGCTCGTAGAAACATCTTCAAACACGGGTATTATTTGCGCTGAGAACGGTTGTTACAGGTCCGTCCACCTGATTCGTTCCTCCAGCGAATATTCTATTGATTCCGCCGTGTCGAAGCTTACAAGAATTGCAAAACTTTGTGAGTGTGATGTCGTCACCAGGGACAGATACCCCGGATGGGAATATATGCCTGACTCCAAGCTCAGAGATATGTACATCAAGCATTTTGAAGCACTGTATGGATATAAACCGGTGACTGAAGCGATACACGCAGGTCTTGAGTGCGGACTTATATCTTCCCGTTTGCCGGGTATTGATATTATTTCAATAGGACCCGACCTTCACGATATTCATTCACCCGACGAGCGTATGGATATTGCTTCTGTTGAGCGTACCTGGAAATTATTATGTGAAATGTTAAAAGCCATTGCTTAAGCAATGGCTTTTGATACGTCTATCCACTTTTTGAAGTTTGAATATTTTTCAAGCTCCTCTATCGTTAACTCGATAGCGCTGTTGGCACTGCCCGCAGCAGGGAACACGGTCTCAAATCTTTTGAGAGATTCATCAAGATAAACGTCGACGTCCTTGTTGATACCAAAGGGACATACACCGCCAACACCGTGACCGATTATTGACTCTACCTCGTCAAAGGACAGCATTTTTGCTTTTCTATGGAACTGCGCTTTATACTTTTGGTTATCAATTTTGACGTCACCCGCAAGCAGTATCAGTATAGGTTGTTCTTCAACTATAAATGACATAGTTTTAGCTATTCTTTGCGGCGGCTCTGTACCGACTGCTTTGGCTGCAAGCTCAACGGTTGCGCTCGATACATCAAATTCAAGGATCCTATCCTCTATATTATATTTTTTAAAATATTCTCTTACTATTTCTATTGACATTATATTCTCCTATTAAATAAGCGGGCTTAGTGCCCGCTTATTTCAGCTTAATTTATACTGCATAGCAAATTCTTTAAACTTTTCTTTGAATTTCTCGTTGTCGATAGATTTAAGAGCATGCAGATATTCGTGTGTATCGTAGCTGTCCTGAACGACCTCTATCATTGTTACTGCTATGTTGGAGCAGTGGTCTGATACACGTTCAAAGTTGGTAAGCATATCATTAAGAACAAATCCGTGTTCTATAGTACACTCACCGACCCTAAGTCTGGAGATGTGTCTTGACTTAATGGAAGCAATAATACCGTCAATAACCTGCTCAAGGGGTTCGACGTTATTTGCGATATTAAGGTCGCCCTTGATATATGCATCAACCGTCATATTAACGATATCTGTAAGTGCTTTACGGGCAATAGCAAGATCAGCATTTGCATCAGCGGTAAAGCTTATCTTCTTATCATGCATTTCTTCTGCAACCTTTATAAGATTAACAGCGTGGTCGCCGAGTCTTTCAAAATCGCCGATAGAGTGAAGCATCTTTGAAACCTCAGCGCTGTCTTTGTCGGATAACTCACTTTTAGAGAGCTTGACTAGGAAGGTTCCGAGCTTGTCCTCGTACATATCGATATCATCCTCTATCTTGATGATATCCTTAGCTCTGCGTTCATCGAAGTTACCGCAAAGATTTATTGCTGCCAGGATGCAAGTCTCAGCCTTACTAGCCATCTCGATACAACGGTGAGTACATTCCTGTATTGCAAAGGCGGGAGTGTTGAGAAGTCTTTCGTCGATGAATGTATAATGCTCTTCCACACCCTTCTTGTCCTTGATGATGATGTTTGCGAGCTTAACAAGAATCTTCTGGAAGGGAAGAAGAAGAAATGTCGTGAATAGATTGAATATAGAATGACATACAGCGATACCGAATGCATCAATGCCAGAGCTGAGAAATTCTTTAAAAATAAGATAAGCGGGGATATAAAGTAACAGAACGATTATAGTACCGATCATGTTAAACATGATATGTATACAAGCAACTCGCTTAGCGTTTTTGTTAACACCGATACTGGAGATAAGAGAGGTAACGCACGTACCGATGTTCTGACCCATAATGATCGGGATAGCAACACCGTAGGTTATAGGTGTTGTTGTTGATCTCATAGCGATAGTAAGATTCTGAAGAATAGCAACAGAGGCAGCTGAGCTTTGTATTACACCCGTAAATATAGCTCCCACAAGCACTCCGACGATAGGATTGGTAAAGAAACCGAGAATGGGCTTGAAGGTCTCGGGATTTTCCTCGGCAAAGGTGGCTATGGGAGCCATCGCATCGCCCATAAG
>JAZNKU010000331.1:0-4232 GCA_045578685.1 Eubacteriales bacterium | reverse complement strand
TTCAATAGTTATTGACGAAAACAAAAATTTATAATACAATTACACTATAAAACACAGGAGACAGGACATGAAAATAGTAATAACAGACGCTATGACAGTCACTCAGGGTGACGTAAATATCGACATCTTCGCAAAATACGGTGAACTTATAAAGTACGATAACACACTTCCTCATGAGGTGGCACAGCGGGTAGCCGATGCGGATATCGCCATCTGTAATAAAACTCTGTTTACCCGAGAGGTGCTGGAACAGACAAAGAATCTTAAGCTTATATGCCTGTTCGCCACCGGTTACAATAACATTGATGTAGCATATTGCCGTGAGCACGGCATCACAGTATGCAATGCGGGCAGCTATTCCACAGATGCGGTAGCCCAGCACACCTTTGCACTTATTCTTGAGCATTTCAGCAAGGTCGGCAAGTTTGATTCCTTTGTCCGCGAAGGCGGCTGGAGCAAATCTCCTATGTTCTCACCCTTCGTATTCCCTACCGATGAGATAGCAGGCAAAACCATCGGTATCATCGGCTACGGCTCAATCGGACGCAAGGTAGCAGAGATCGCAAAAGCCTTCGGCATGAAGGTAGTTGTATACACCAGAACGATCAAGGATAAGGATGCTGATTACCTTCCTCTTGATGAGCTTATGTCGGTATCCGATATAATTTCGCTTCACTGTCCACTCAACGAAGGTACCACAAAGCTTATGACCTACGAGCGTTTCTGCCTCTGTAAGCCCACAGCTCTGTATGTTAACACTGCAAGAGGCGGCGTGAATGATGAACAGGGACTTGCAAGAGCTTTGCGCGAGGGTAAAATTGCCGGTGCATGTGTTGACGTACTTACCACCGAGCCTCAAACCAAGGACTGTGTGCTCAACGAAACGGTGCCAAATCTCATACTGACCCCTCATGTAGCCTGGGCGCCTCTGTCCACAAGAATCAGACTTCTCGATATTGTAGATGACAATGTATGCTCGTTCCTGAAGGGAGAGCCTAAAAACGTAGTTTCATAAAAGCAGAAAACAGTTGCATCAGCAACTGTTTTCTTGTTTTAAATTTCTATAGCACGCTTGAGAGCAAACGAATAGATAATGCTTTTAACTACTCTTTTGCCTGTTATCGCTTCAAGAGCTTTTTTATAGTAATAAAGCTGCCGGTTATATCTCTGTACAAGTGTTTCGGCATCATCTACAGAATCCGTCTTATAATCCACGAGAACTATGTCACCGTTACCGTCATAGTAAAAGCAGTCAACGACACCCTGAACAAGTACATATTCATCCTGCAGTAGTTCCTGCATCTCTTCGGTAAAGTAGGATGCGGCAAGATTAACATTAAAGCGTTTTTCTCTGAAGAACTTTTCGGAAGCCCTTATATCGGCATACAGCACGGAATCAAAGAAAGCACAGATCGCATCCACGCGGACAAGCTCCTTTGCATTTTGGGGCAAAAATCCTTTATCTATAAGCCTGCAAAGCTCTGCTTCGACACCGCTGCTTTCAACATTATCAAAGCTACAGAACTGCATAAACGCATGGGTGGCGTTACCTATATCGGCACCTCTGTTGGTCTTTTCGTCCCCTGCAAAAAATGGTACGCGGGGCTTGATAACAGTACTCAGAAGATCTCCGTCGAGATTATCGAGAATATCAGGATACAACCTCGAGACAGACATTTTTGCGGGAATGACCTGTGTGAGTTCATAGGGATACCGATAACCGATATTAGCCTTTATGCGATCAATATCGATCACAGCGCTTTCCTTATACTCTTTCGCCGTTTCGTACCTATCAGTCATAGCGGTTTCGTCATTGATAAGTTCTACCTCATATACGCCTTTCTCACATTTTGAAAGTGAGGCAAGTATCCAAGTAATATATGAATGGTTGACAGTCATATAAGCCTTTGAAAGAACAGAGGAGGCGGATGTACCTGTATTGTATGTTTCCTCCGGATCCTTTACCGTAGCTGTTACCCAAAGTTTTTTTATACCCCGTGTCAGAGCAACGTAAAGAACACGGTATTCCTCGTCGATGTTATCCGAGGTGATACGGCTTTTCAAGGCGCTGACCATATAACTGTCATACTGCAGAAGTCCGCTTTTATCCGCAATTCTTGCCGCAATGCCGAAGTCACGGTGAAAAAAGAGCTTTTCCAACATATCTCTGGTGCTTGTCTTTTTATCACAGCAGCAGAGGAAGCAATAGGGAAACTCAAGACCCTTGGAGTGATGAACTGTCATTATCTTTACGGCGTTTCCCGATCCGGCAAAGGCCGCAGCAGCAGGTAAAGCCTGACCTGCTTCTACCACCTTCTGAATATATATCAGAAAATTATATACGCCCTTGAACTCGCCGTTTTCAAAGTTTCGTGCATAATCGTAAAAGAGAAGCAGATTATTTCTGGCAACCTTAGCCTCACCCTCGGTCTTATCCTTGGTAACGATAGACATAAGTCCCTTTTCGTACATCAGTTTCCATACCAGTTCGTGAGCACACATACCTCTTGCATCACTGCGGAGAGCTTCAATATCTGCTATAAAGCGTCTTCCCTTTTCAAAGCCGTTGATCTCGGTATATGCTTTTATGGAATTATAAAGTGTATCAGCGGGGGCTTCTCTTCTTATACGGATAAGCTCGTCAAGGGTAAAGTCATACACCGGACTCTTGACAATACCGCATACAAAAACGTCTCGGCGGGTGTTATCTATGGTGTTAAGCCAGCAGAGAGCGAGCATTATCTCGGGGTTGTCAAAAAACTCCTTTTTTACATCACAGTAATAGGGTATTCCCCTCTTTTCAAGCTCTTCGGTAAATGCAAGTGCCGAACTTGAAAGGCTGCGAAGCATAATAGTTATATCAGAGGGCATAACATTCTCGGAAAGCAGCTCTCTTATGCGGTCACAGACATAAGCAGCCTCGCCGTCTCTGTTCTCATTTCTGGCAACGAGAGCTACGGTAACGGGCTGGGTTTCGGTTTCGTTTTTTGAGTAGACCAAGTCATCGCCATCGAGATATTCAACACTCGAACCACCGTCCCTGAAGCATGTACGGGACACGGCGTTTGCAAAGCTCAGTATCTTATCCGACGAACGGAAATTATTAGAAAGAAAGATCCTGCAGCCTCGATCGACAGCCTTATCTTCCTCGGTATAATCAGAAAACCGTTCTCTGTAGCTGCCGAAAAGCGAAGGTTCAGCACCTCTGAAGCCGTATATGCTCTGCTTGATATCGCCAACCATAAATCTCGTGTTTGGTGATGCAATCATACGGAATATCGCATCCTGAACGCTGTTGACGTCCTGATATTCGTCGATATAGATCTCCTTGAATCGGCGTCTGTACTCAAGAGCGGTATCGGTGGGTTCACCCTTCTCGCAAAGTAATGAAAGGGTAAGAGCTTCACAGTCGGCAAAGGATACTATACCCCTCTTGTTCTTTTCACTCATAAATGATGAATGGAAATGTGAAAGCAGCTTATAAAGATCACCGTTTAGCTCACTTGTTCTCTCAGAGAGATAAGTAGCAGTTTCGATATCGTTTGTGTAAAGAGGAGCAAGCTTTTCAATAAGCTTTTTGAAGAAATCTCTTATCGGCTTGACCTTGGATGCCTCATAGCTGCAGTTTTTGCCTCTTATACTTCCAAGTCTCACATACTTCACATCCCGTATGCATGCTCTGACTTCCTCATAGCTTTTACTGCAGGCAGCAAGAATAGAATCCATAATTCTGATATCGTCGTAAAAAGCATTAGAATATGCTTCGAACAGCCCCTCGGTCGATTCGATTATGGAGATGGCATCCTCATAAGCTTTTTTAGCCGTGGATATATAATCACGGGTCTTATCTCTTATCTCGGCACCCCAAGGATTCAAAAAGGGCTCATCGGTAGTCTGTGACAGCTTATCGGCACAATTAGCGAGCAGTTCAATACCCTCCATCTGGGAGTAGATCTTATTATAGAGATTCATGAAAATTTCGCCCAGGCTCTCGTCACGAAGCTGAGCAAAGTTATCGCAGAATGCCGCAAAATCCCTGACACCAAGCTCAGAGCCGTTTGCATAGAACTCCTCTATGGTCTGCTCCATGACCTCTGCCATCAGAAGCTTATTTTCTGCTTCGTCGGCGATACGAACATTATTCGATAGTCCAAGGGCAGCAAAATGTGTCTTTACCACCTCAAGGCAAAAGCTGTTTATCGTACATATCGACGCTCTCGGAAGATCTCTTA
>JAZNKU010000330.1:0-3796 GCA_045578685.1 Eubacteriales bacterium | reverse complement strand
CCTTTGTATTATCAAAATAGTAAATACATTATAATATGTATATAAAGGTTGAAATTCATATATTATACAACGAGGCCATTGTATAATAACTAAATCGAAGTGTAGTTATTATACCAAACCTGAAATAATGTCTGACAGGGTTCCTTCAATTATATAAAATTTGTATTTTATATAATTGATTATTGTTTTTAAGTGAGAGTTCTCCCTGTTGATCAAGCGGATTTTTTATATCAAAATATTAATGTGTACCTGTGATGATAATATTTTTCAAAAGCTTCTATTGATAATAATCATCATAACAAGAATGGTTACGATGTAATCACGGAAGTTGTACCGGTGGGTTGCCGCCTTTTGTCGATAAAATATCATATTTGATCGGATATTATAAAATCAAAGTAAAAGACCCGTTTCCTGAAACGAGTCTTTGGTGGGGATAATCGGGCTCGAACCAATGACCTCATGCATGTCAAGCATGCGCTCTAACCAGCTGAGCTATACCCCCACATTGTTGCTACATTATATCATATATAATTATGATATTCAATAGATTTCAAAAAAAATTCTCCCTCTTCCCTATTTTTTTCTTGTTATTATTTACTTTTTAATAATTGTATGATATACTTAATAAGATAAATATATAATCTGCCTTGGAGGTACACTAAAATGAAAGCAATAATTATGGCAGCAGGAAAAGGTACAAGATTACAGGAGGCAGGCAATCCTATGCCTAAGGTTCTTCGCCGTGCGAACGACAGACCTCTTCTTGACTACGTTTTTGATGCTATGCCCATGATAGACAAAAAAGACATCACCGTTGTTACCGGATTTATGAGCGAAATGGTTGAAGATTATTACAAGGATATGGGTTGCTCCTTCCAAAGACAGGGTGATGCTGCTTACGGTACAGGTTACGCTGTTATGTGTGGTCTTGAAGATGAAAATTTCAAGGATTATCACGGCGATATCCTTATCGTATGCGGTGATGCTCCCGTTATTAAGCTCTCCACCGTTGAAGGAATCATCAAAATGCATGAGGAGGAAGGCAACAAAGCAACACTTCTCTCCAGCGATACTAAGCTCAGACTTCCCTACGGTCGTATTATCAGAGATGAAAACGGTAATGTTATAGATATCCGTGAGGAAAAGGATTGTTCCGAGGAAGAAAAGAAGATCACCGAGCTTAATATCGGTACATATGTATTTAACGCTGACGCCCTTCGTGAAGGTCTTAAAATGATCGACTGCAACAATGCTGCCGGCGAATATTATCTTACCGATGTACCTCCTGCAATTGCAAAAATGGGGGAAAAGGTTAATGCTTTTATCACCTATGATGATGACGAGCTTGTTGGCGTAAATACACCTGATGATCTCGCACTTGTTGAAAAAATTCTTAAATCAAGATAAGGAATAATACGATGGATAAACCAATAGAGTTCCGTCGCCGTGGGCGCGGTTATGACAAAAATGATGTTAATGAATTTATTTCTAAAGAAAATATAAGATTTAATAAACTTGAAGAAGATTATAACCGCACAATTCGTGATCTTGAAAAAGAAGTAGATAGGCTCAATCTGTTGATTGAAGTATCAAAAGATGACAAATCTAAAATTGAAGCTCTTGAACTCTCTCTAAGCGAGCTTAAGGATAAAATAGCGGTTTTAGAAATGACTTTATCAGAAAAGGACGCAATAATAGATGGTCTTAAAGCCGCTGTAGATCAGGCTAACCACAGACTTGACATGGCTAATTCCATGATCGAGGAATTGAAAAATACATCTGTTTTGGATAATCCTTCGAAATGCGATGTGCACTATGATAATTCCATCATAGAAAAAGCTCGGAAATATGATACAATATGCGATAATATTGATGAAATTTTTGCGTTCGCAAAAGAAGAGGCAGACAAGATAATTGCTGAAGCACTGGAAATCAGAAAGCAAGCCGTAAAGCGTTCTCCTAATTCTATAAAGAGTGAAATGTCAGGCAGAAGCAAATCGATTATCGATGAGTTAAGAGGAAATATAAGAAGGCAATTAAAAAAATAAGAATAAAAACCTCCCCTGTGTGCAAACTATTATCAAGCACATGAAGGGAGGTTTTTTTACGATGGCATGTTGCAATAATAACAAAGCGAATAACTCTATCGAATGTACAGTTACCGAGTGTAAGTACCATTGCGGTGATGCAAACTACTGTTCACTTAACTCTATAAAGGTAGGCACCCATGAGGCAAACCCTACAATGCCCGAGTGTACAGATTGTCAGTCTTTTATGAAGAAGTAATCGCCGTTAAATAAAAAATCACCTGCTTTATGTGCAGGTGATTTTTTATTTAATTAAGACATTGTACTATAGTTTGGAGCTTCCTTAGTGATTGAAACATCGTGGGGATGAGATTCCTTAAGACCCGCACCGGTAATACGGACAAACTGACCGTTTTCCTTAAGAAGTGCAACCGTCTCACAACCACAGTAACCCATACCGCTTCTGAGACCTCCGAGAAGCTGATAGATCGTATCAGCAACTCTTCCCTTATAAGGCACACGACCTTCTATACCTTCAGGAACAAGCTTTTTGTTGTTTTCCTGGAAGTATCTGTCCTTACTTCCCTTCTCCATTGCAGCAAGAGAGCCCATACCACGGTAGAGCTTGAAACGTCTGCCCTGATAGATCTCGGTCTCACCGGGGCTTTCCTCGCATCCTGCAAGGAGAGAGCCAACCATAATAACGTCAGCACCGGCTGCAATAGCCTTGGTGATATCACCGCTGTACTTAATACCGCCGTCTGCAATAACGGGAATGTCATATTCTTTACAAGCTCTTGCTACATCAAAAATAGCAGTAACCTGAGGAACACCTATACCGGCAACAACTCGTGTTGTACAGATAGAGCCGGGACCGATACCTACCTTAACAGCATCTACGCCCGCTTTGATCATATCAACAGCAGCTTCAGCAGTAGCAATGTTACCACCGATAAGCTGCGCATCAGGGAATGCTTCCTTAACCATCTTTATGCTCTTAAGTATGTTCATGGAGTGACCGTGTGCAGAGTCAAGCACGAGGAAGTCTGCACCAGCCTTAAGCAGAGCTTCGGCACGTGTGAGAACATCCTTTGTAGCACCGATAGCTGCACCGCAAAGAAGTCTGCCGTTAGCATCCTTAGCAGAGTTGGGGTACTTAGCACCTTTTTCAATATCCTTAATGGTGATAAGTCCGCGAAGAACGTAGTTATCATCAACCAGGGGGAGCTTTTCGATCTTATGCTGACGAAGAATCTCCTGTGCCTCAGCATGGGTCGTACCGACCTTGGAGGTTACAAGGTTATCCTTTGTCATAACTTCCTTGATCTTCATATCCATAGAATTAAGGAAGCGCATATCACGGTTTGTTATAATACCAACAAGCTTACGGTTCTCATCGCAGATCGGCACGCCGCTGATCTTAAACTTTGCCATGAGTGCCTCGGCTTCATAAACATAATTATCGGGAGAGAGGAACAAAGGATCGAGGATAACACCGTTTTCACTTCTCTTAACACGCTCTACCTCGTCAACCTGACGTTCGAGGGGCATATTCTTATGAATAACACCAGCACCGCCCTCACGAGCAATGGCAATAGCCATAGTAGACTCGGTAACGGTATCCATAGCAGCGGACATAATAGGTACGTTAAGTGTGATCTTCTTAGTCAGTCTTGTGCCAAGCTTAATATCAGCAGGAAGAACAGAACTTTTTGCGGGGATAAGAAGCACAGCGTCGAATGTTAAAGCTTCTTTGGTGAACTTGTAGG
>JAZNKU010000329.1:0-5126 GCA_045578685.1 Eubacteriales bacterium | reverse complement strand
AATCAAAACTTTGCCGCGCGGGAAGGCATAAAGCAAAAAGCTCGTCACTTGCGTGACGGGCTTTAAAGCTTATTTTATCAAGAGATTAGCCGAGCTTGGAAGCGTTAACCTTGATTCCGGGGCCCATTGTGGAAGCAATGGTGCAGCTCTTGATGTACTGACCCTTTGCAGCAGCAGGCTTAGCCTTGATAACTGCACCGAGGAGAGTCTCGAGGTTCTCGAGAAGCTTGTCAGCACCGAAGGATGCCTTACCGATGGGGCAGTGGATAATGTTGGTCTTGTCAAGACGGTACTCGATCTTACCTGCCTTAGCTTCTGTTACAGCCTTAGCAACGTCGGGAGTAACTGTACCGGCCTTGGGGTTAGGCATAAGGCCCTTAGGACCAAGCACCTTACCGAGACGACCGATCATACCCATCATATCGGGAGTAGCGATGATAACGTCGAACTCGAACCAGTTTTCCTTCTGGATCTTGTCGATGTACTCGGTGGAACCTGCGTAGTCTGCACCGGCGTCGAGAGCTGCCTGAACCTTGTCTTCCTTACAGAAAACGAGGGTACGAACAGTCTTACCTGTACCGTTGGGGAGAACTACCGCACCTCTAACCTGCTGGTCTGCGTGACGGGAGTCAACGCCGAGACGGATGTGCATTTCTACAGTTTCGTCAAACTTAGCCTTAGCGGTCTGACATACAAGCTCAAGAGCTTCCTTGGGATCGTAGAGCTTGGACTTGTCAACAAGCTTTACGCTTTCATTATACTTCTTACCGTACTTCATTTCTTGCTACCTCCTCGATTACTCTTCAACAGTGATACCCATGCTGCGAGCAGTACCCGCAATCATGCTCATTGCTGCTTCGAGAGAAGCTGCGTTAAGGTCGGGCATCTTCTTCTCAGCGATTTCCTTAACCTGATCCTTGGTGAGCTTAGCTACCTTGGTCTTGTTAGGAGTGCCGGATGCAGTCTCGATACCGCAAGCCTTCTTGATAAGAACGGGTGCGGGAGGAGTCTTGGTGATGAAGGAGAAAGAACGGTCTGCGTAAACAGTGATAACTACGGGGATAACGTAGCCCATCTGGTTCTTGGTTCTTTCGTTGAATTCCTTGGTGAAGTTAGGGATGCTTACACCGTACTGACCCAGTGCAGGACCGATAGGGGGCTGGGGTGTAGCTTTGCCGGCTTCTATCTGTAACTTGATATAGCCCATTATTTTCTTTGCCATGTTAAATTACCTCCTGAAGTGGTTTTTTTCGAGAGAATTAAGTAAAAATTTTTCCCTCTCCCACATGATGCGAGCTTATTCGTTTATAAGCTCCACGCTGTCAGAGTCGAGCTCGACAGGTGTTTCGCGTCCGAACATGGACGCCATAACCTTGATCTTCTTTTTGTCAGACGAGATCTCTTCGACCACACCGACAAATCCTGCAAGAGGACCGCCTGTGATCTTTACGCTGTCGCCAACATTGTAGCTGAGCTCTACTGTGCGGACCTCGATACCGATAGCCGCAACCTCTTCGTCTGTCAGGGGCACGGGCTTACTTCCCGGTCCCACAAAGCCTGTTACACCGCGGATGTTACGCACGATGTGCCAGCTTTCGTCGGTCATGATCATCTTAACGAGAACGTAACTGGGGAAAACCTTGCTTTCCACTTCCTTCTCGTCCTCGGTGCCCTCGTTCTCCACCGCTATCTCCACGGGGATACGGCACTCCTTGATAAGATGCTGCATGCCTCTGTTTTCTACAATCTTTTCGAGATTGGTCTTGACTTTGTTTTCATAACCCGAATAGGTATGCGCTACATACCAGCGCACCTCGGGACTGGCTTCGTGAAAATCGCTCATTGCAATTTACTCCGACGCGGACTTATATAAGACCTGCGATCCAGTTGAGAAGAGTGGAGAAACCGGTGTCAAGCAGACCGATAACAACAGCTACGATAACCATACATGCAACTACAAGCGCTGTGTTGCTGAATGTTGCCTTCTTGCTGCTCCAAACTATCTTCTTGAACTCTGCCTTAAACTCTCTGAACGCCTTAGCAATTCTCTTACCAAGAGGCTCCTTGTTCTTGACAGGCTTGGAAGCCTTTGTCGCCTTAGCTTCCTTCTTTTCGGTAGCCTCAGCTACGTTCTTTTCGTTCTCTGCCATAATAGCCTCCTAATTACTTGGTTTCCTTATGAAGAGTGTGCTTGCGACAGAACCTGCAGTATTTCTTCATCTCAAGTCTGTCAGGATCGTTTTTCTTGTTCTTCTTTGTGTCGTAATTTCTCTGTTTGCACTCAGTGCAAGCCATAGTAATCTTAACTCTCATACTTTGGCACCTCCCGATAGAATTTTTAAGATCACAGCTCCGGGGGGAGCTATGTCCGGAATTATCTCCCTCAACGGATGTCCTTGCACGACAAAAAAAGACCTCTCCGCAGAGGTAGAGTCATTATAACACAATATTTCCCCAATGTCAAGAACAAATTGTAAACAATGAAATGACCTTGTCATGAATAATGAAATGACAACAAAATTATCATGAAATGCATCAAAGATGCATCCATGACACCTTGGTGTCATTTCATGAATACAGAGTATTCATTTCATTTAAATACAAGCTGTATCATCAGCATATACGCCACGGTTCCCACGCCGATGGAAAGAAGGGAATTACGCTTCCATATATGAAGAAGAATGACTGTAAGTGCCGCTATAAGCGCAGGAAGTGCCGCCTGCCAGCGGGTAAAGTCGATATCTGCAAAGCAGTAGACGACAAGCATACCTATAACCGCAGGGGGCATTACCCTGCCGAGATAGGTTACGATGGCGGGTGTATGACCGCTTCTGAAAAGTATAAAGGGAGCAGCACGGAGGATGAAGCTCACCACGGCTATGACCGCAATAAGCAGCAGGGTATGTCCTGCGGTAACATTACTCGGCATTATTACTCTCCTTTCTGTCAAGGACGGGGCGAAGCAGAATAAGTGCCGCCAGAATTATAATCATAGAAGGAATAAGGAAGTACTCTGTTCCCACGATATTGCATACGATAAGAGAAACGAGAGTAGCGCCCAAGCCCACCATAGCGGAAATATGCTTGCCCGAAAGAATCTTTTTGCCGCCCACCGACAGCCACTGGTCGGCAAAGATGCAGACGAAGAGTGCGGTCATGGCGTATTCGATACCTGCGGAGTTGAACTCTATGAGATTGCCCATAAGAGCACCTATACAGCAGCCGCATATCCAGTATATCTGGTCAAAGAGGGATACGGAGAAATAATAGCTGTTCTTATCTATATCGGAGGGCACCTCGGTGGTGCTGACCAGGGAATAGGTCTCGTCGGTCAGGGCAAACATCATATAAAATCTTCGCCAGCCCGCATCCCGATATTTGTCTATAAGAGAAACTCCGTAAAAAACATGTCTGATGTTTACCAACAGAGTCATAATTATCGCATAACCTACGGTAACTGCGTCGCCCAGCAGCTCTACCGCCACATACTGCATAGAGCCCGCGTACATGGTGCAGCTCATTATAGCCGCCCAATAAGTACCAAATCCGCGTTTTGCCAGCATTACGCCAAAGCCTATACCCAGCACCAGATAGCCTGCGAATATAGGAAAGGTATCCCGCAGAGCACGCTTTATAGCTTTAGTCTTTTTTATATCCATAATTTTCGCCTCATTTCAAACAAAATACAGTATAATATATAGGTAACAAAAAGTCAATCATAAGTGTTGAAAAAAATATATACTTATGATATAATTACTATATATGCTTATTGCGAGGTGTAATTATGATAATAGATAAGATTTTCAATCTTGACAGATATATCTGTCTCCATCCCGATTTTATAAAGGTAAAGGAGGTCGTTGAGAAGTTCTCCGACCCTACCCTTGAGCCCGGAAAATACGAGATTGACGGCGAGCGTGTTTTTGCCGTGGTACAGGGATATGACACTAAGGAAGCTGTGCCCGATAAGTTTGAAAACCACAGAAAGTATATCGACATCCAGTATGTTGTGGCAGAGAGTGAGCAGATCCATGTAAAGGAAATGAGCGGTCTCACCGTTGACTTTCCCTTTGATACGCCCCACGATTATGAGTTCTACAAGACTCCCGAGAGTTTTGTCACCTGCGAGCTTGAGGCAGGAGAGTTTGCCATCTTCTGGCCCGGTGAGAGCCACCGTCCCGGAGTTATGACGGCAAAGGGCAGCGTTCCCTTGAGAAAGGTAATATTCAAGGTCGAAGCAGATGTTTGATTACATTATAGTCGGCTGTGGCTTTGCAGGTTCTGTATGTGCAAGGTCTCTGGCTGATGCGGGCAAGCGTGTGCTTGTGCTTGAGAGACGCCCCCATATTGCAGGCAACGCCTACGACACTCTTGACGAGAACGGCATACTTATACATAAGTACGGTCCTCACATATTCCATACCAACGAAAAAAGGGTCTATGAATATCTCAGCCGTTTTACCGAATGGAGAAGCTACGGCCACGAGGTTCTGGCAAAGGCGGGAGAGCTTTGCTTCCCCGTACCCTTTAACCTCAATTCTCTGTATAAAGCATTTTCTGAAGATAAGGCAAGAAAGCTTGAAGAAAAGCTGGTCAACGCTTACGGCATGGAAAAGAAGGTGCCCATAGGTGAAATGCGTGAAAGTGATGATGCGGATATCCGAGAGCTTGCAGAGTTTGTGTATAACAATGTTTTTCTGCACTATACGGTAAAGCAGTGGGGTCAGCGTCCCGAAGAAATAGATCCCGCCACCACAGCCCGCGTTCCCGTGTTCGTTTCCCGCGATAACAGATATTTTCAGGACGAATATCAGGGCATGCCTCTCAAGGGTTATACTCCCCTCTTTGAGAAAATGCTCGGTCATAAAAATATTACCGTAAAATGCGGTGTGGATGCATCCGTGCATCTGCACCTTGAGGATAAGATCCTCTTTGAAGGTGAAGAGTTTGGCGGCAAGGTGATATACACCGGTGCTCTTGACGAGCTTTTCGGTTATTGCTTCGGCTCGCTTCCCTACCGTACCCTCGATTTTAGCTTTGAGTATCACAATGTTACCCGTTATCAGAGCCACGGCACGGTGAACTATACCGTCGACGAGCCTTATACCCGTATCACCGAGTATAAG
>JAZNKU010000328.1:0-1669 GCA_045578685.1 Eubacteriales bacterium | reverse complement strand
TTACGGCGAAAACGATTTAAGACTGGAAGAGTTTGAGCTTCCCGCAATCAAGGACGATGAGATCCTTGCACACGTTATTTCCGACTCTATCTGCATGTCCTCCTACAAGGCTGCGATCCAGGGTCCCAAGCACAAGAGAGTTCCCGACGACGTTGCAGAAAATCCCGTTATCATCGGTCACGAGTTCTGCGGCGAGATCGTAGAGGTTGGCGCAAAGTGGGCTGACCAGTTTAAGCCCGGCGACAAGTTCGCTATCCAGCCTGCTATGAACTACAAGGGCAGTCTTGCTGCTCCCGGCTACAGCTATCAGTATATCGGCGGCGATGCTACCTACGTTATCATCCCCCACGAGGTTATGGAGACAGGCTGTCTTCTCAGCTACAACTCCGACGCGTATTTCTACGGCTCTCTTGCTGAGCCTATGAGCTGTATCGTTGGCGGTTACCACGCTAACTATCACACCACCGCAGGCAGCTACGTTCACGATATGGGTATCGTTGAAGGCGGTAACTGTGCAATCCTTGCAGGAGCCGGTCCTATGGGTCTGGGTGCTATCGACTACGCTATCCACTGCGACCGTAAGCCCAGCCTCGTTGTTGTAACAGACCTTGACACAGCCCGTCTTGAGAGAACTGCACAGATCCTCTCACCCGAGGAAGCAGCTAAGAACGGCGTTAAGCTCCTTTACGTTAACACAAGCGACTACGAAGATCCCGATGCTTACCTTATGAGCCTTACCGACGGCAAGGGCTACAATGACGTATTCGTATACGCTCCAGTTAAGCCTGTTGTTGAGATGGGTGACAGACTCCTCGCTCGCGACGGTTGTCTCAACTTCTTTGCAGGTCCTACAAAGACAGATTTCTCCGCAATGTTCAACTTCTATAACGTTCACTACTCCGCTACTCATATCTGCGGTACCTCCGGCGGTAACACAGACGATATGAAGGAGTCTATTGCAATGATGGAGACAGGCAAGATCAATCCTGCCGCTATGATCACCCACGTTGGCGGTCTTAACTCTGTAATCGAAACCACCCTTAACCTTCCCAAGATCCCCGGCGGTAAGAAGCTTGTTTACACCAACAAGGATATGCCTATGGTTGCTATCGCTGATTTTGCAGAGCTTGGTAAGACCGACAAGTTCTACGCTGACCTTGATGCTATCGTTTCCGCTAACAACGGTCTCTGGTGCCTCGAGGCAGAGAAATATGTCCTTGCTAACGCAAAAGACATTTAAATGCAAAATTAAAAATGCAAAATTAAGGATGATTTCCGCTTCGGCGGAAATCTACCTTTAATTCCGCATTCCGCATTCCGAATTCCGAATTATTTTTTACTGAAAGGAAAAAATCCTATGTTAGACATGCAGTTAAAGGCTCTTGCCGAGATGTCCAACAAGTACGGCTCTGATTCCGAGTACGTTCTTGCAGGCGGCGGCAATACCTCTTTCAAAAATGACGAATTCCTCTTCATCAAGGGTTCAGGTACTGCTCTTGCTACCATCAAGCCCGATGAGTTTGTAAAGATGGAAAGAGCTCTTCTCAACGAGATCAGAACCAAGAAGTATTCTGACGTTGAGGCTGAGTGTGAGGCTGAGGTTCTTGAGGATATGATGAACGCACGCGTTAAGGGCGAAACCCGCCGTCCCAGCGTTGAGACCGTTCTT
>JAZNKU010000327.1:0-3586 GCA_045578685.1 Eubacteriales bacterium | reverse complement strand
GTTGGGGAGAGCTACCTCTTCGGGCTCACCGTAGAAGGAAGGAATGGGATTACCGTCACACTTATAGGTGTGGATGAAGTGACCGAGGCCCGCCTCAGAGTTATACTCATAGAAGAAGCGCTGACATACGGGACGGCCGTTTGCGCTCTTTAAGATAGAGAGCTTGTAGGTGAAGTCACCCTCAGCGTAATTGAGTATACCGGAGATACGGGGTGTAAAGTTAGGATGGTCGGGCTCGTACTCACGGGTACGAAGAGACTCTTCAAAGCTCTTGCCCTCGTTTACAAAATCAAAGATAGTATTTGTCTGATCACCGTTGGTGATGATATCTGTCTTACCTTCGTTTGCAGAGAGGTAAGGGTTGTAGATAATAAGGCTGGGGTCAGAGAGCTTGGACTCGTCAAAAGCCTTGGTTCTCATACCGCCTTCAAAACGCTCAAAAATTCTGTTACGGCTGTTTTCGCTGCGACCCATAATAAAATATGCGATCATAGCAGACTTGCCGTCAGCAGACTTACCGATTACGATACCTCTGCCGGGATAGGAGTTTTCTGAAAGTAAATTCTTAAGATCAAATAATGCCATTGTTAAGCCTCCGTTACTATATCTTTACTTACAACTTCAACTGCTTCGGGAAGTATCTTCCACTCAGCTTGTTCCATTACTCTTTTTTGCAATATTTCGGGGGTGTCGCCCTCCTCGATATATACAGCTTTTTGCAGGATTATCTCACCGCCGTCGGGAATCTCGTTTACAAAGTGAACGGTCGCTCCCGTTACCTTAACTCCGTAGCCGAGAGCCGCCTCATGAACCTTGAGTCCGTAGAAGCCTGCACCGCAGAAGGATGGGATAAGCGAGGGATGAACGTTGATTATGCGCTTGGGATATCTTGAGGTGAAATTCTCACTCAAAATACACATAAAGCCTGCAAGGACGATGAGCTCTATGCCGTTTTCCTCAAGAGCGGCAATAATTTTTGCCTCAAATTCCTCTTGAGTAGTTTTTTTGATAACGGTTGATTTTATGTTTGCATTTGCGGCACGAGTAAGAGCATATGCCCCTTCCTTATTGGATATAACAAGGGTGATCTCGCCGCTGTTTATTATACCGCTGTTCTGGGCGTCGATGAGGGCCTGAAGGTTGGTACCGCCTCCCGACACCAGAACTGCTATTTTACATTTGTTGTTCATCTTAGCAAATAACAACAGGCTCTTCACCCTTATAGGTCTCGCCGATGATGTAAGCATCCTCGCCGTTTGCACGAAGTATCTCAAGTGCACGGTCAGCATCTTCCTTTGCAACAACAACGCTCATACCAACGCCCATATTGAAGGTGTTGAACATATCTCTCTCGGGGATGTTACCGGTCTTAGCAAGAAGATCGAAGATAGGAAGGATCTTAACCGCAGACTTCTCGATCTTTGCACCAAAGCCCTTGGGAAGAGATCTCGGGATGTTCTCATAGAAGCCGCCGCCCGTGATATGGGAAACTGCCTTTACCTTGACCTCATCAAAGAGGGCAAGCATAGGCTTAACGTAGATCTTTGTGGGAGTGAGAAGTGTCTCGCCTACAGACTTACCGCCAAGCTCTGCAACGGGAGTTTTGATATCGTTCTTTTCAACGTCAAATACCTTACGAACAAGGGAGAAGCCGTTGGAATGAACACCTGAAGAGGGAAGAGCGATGATAACGTCACCCTCGGTAACAGTGGTCTTGTCTACGATCTTAGAACGGTCAACTACACCTACGGTAAAGCCTGCAAGGTCGTACTCGTCGATGGGGTAGAAGCCGGGCATCTCTGCGGTCTCGCCGCCGATAAGAGCAGCGCCGGACTGTACACAGCCCTCGGCGATACCGGAAACGATATTTGCTATCTTCTCGGGAACGTTCTTACCGCAAGCGATGTAGTCGAGGAAGAAAAGGGGCTTTGCACCGACGCAGATAACGTCGTTTACACACATAGCAACACAGTCGATACCAACTGTATCATGCTTGTCCATAAGGAATGCAAGCTTGAGCTTAGTACCAACACCGTCGGTACCGGAAACAAGCACGGGTCTCTCCATTCCCTTTACGTCAAGCTCAAAAAGACCGCCAAATCCTCCGATGTCGCTGACAACACCGCTGGTCATGGTCTTTGCGATATGGCTCTTCATTAATTCTACTGCTTTATAGCCGGCGGTAATATCAACACCGGACGCCTTATAGCTTTCGCTGAAACTCTTTTCCATTTTTATATTCTCCCTTAGTTGTATTTTTCGCAAACCTCTTTGTCTGCTGCGTATATCTTTTCTGTATTAGCCTTGCGCTGTGCATCAAGCTTTGCTGCCAGATCGGCATCGGTGATAGCAAGCATCTGGATAGCAAGCAGGGCTGCGTTTGCCGCACCGTTTATTGCAACGGTAGCAACAGGCATACCTGTGGGCATCTGAACTGTGGAGAGCAGAGCGTCCATACCGTCAAAGGTAGAGCCCTTTACGGGAATACCGATTACGGGAAGGGTGGTGTTTGCCGCAAAAGCACCTGCAAGGTGAGCCGCCATACCTGCCGCACAGATAATAGCGCCAAAATCGTTTTCACGAGCCTTGAGCGCATACTCTCTCGCCGCCTCGGGAGTACGGTGAGCACTCATAACTCTTACTTCATAAGGCACGCCGAAATCCTTTAAGGTATCAACTGCCTTTTCTACAACAGGCAGGTCGCTTGTACTGCCCATAATAATGGCTACTTTTTTCATAATCTATCCTCACTTTTTATTATTCAAAACAAAAAGGGCAGTCCTATTTTGTGAAATAGGACTGCCCAGACGGTCGACATAATATTCACCTTGTTTCCTTGTGGTTTATTCCACTTTTCCGTCAGTTACAAGGCGTTTTTACTACTCTTTAATTCTATCACAAAGAGGTAGTTAAATCAATGTCGCAAATGTAAACAAAGCAATCCTTTATCGGTATTGCCGTTACTTAGCTACAGACTCGCAGTAGATGCAACGGTAGACCCTGTTCTCACGGTCTGTGAGCTTGAACACGTGAGCCAGCTCCTGCTCGCAGGAGGTGATACAACGGGGATTATTGCAGGTCAGCTTACCTTCCAGAAGGTCGGTCTCTTCCTTCATCTGTACACCCTTTTTTGCTTCGTCCAACAGCTTCAGGATCAGAGCCATGCGCATATACTTGCCGTTCAGTGCCTGGCGGAAGTAGGCTGCTCTGGGATCATCGTCCACTTTCACGCTGATCTCATTGACTCTGGGCAGCGGATGCAGAATGCGCATGGTTTCCTTGGCGGGAACCAGCTTCTCGGGAGTCAGAATGTAGCTGTCCTTCAGCCGCTCGTAGACAGTGGGATCATCGAAGCGTTCCCGCTGGATGCGGGTCATGTACAGCACATCCAGAGAAGGCATTGCCTCTTCCAGAGATGTGGTCTCGATATATTCCATCCCCTTGGCTTCCAGCACTTCTTCCTTCATGTACTCGGGCAGCTTCAGCTCCTCGGGGCTGATGAGCACGATCTTAACATCATTGTAGCGGCTCAAAGCGGAAATCAGTGAATGGACGGTACGGCCGTACTTCAGGTCGCCGCAGCAAC
>JAZNKU010000326.1:0-9598 GCA_045578685.1 Eubacteriales bacterium | reverse complement strand
GACGAAGCCTATGCGCAGACCGACGGACGAAAGGTGGTATACCAAAGCCTTAACCCCGCAGATATGCTGCGTAACGCCAATAAGTTCACATATATCGTTATTGCGCTTATAGTTGTTGTAATAGCGGTTATCACACTTATTGCAGTTAAAATAATCAAAAAGAATAAAAAGAAGAAATCAGCTGCCTGACGGCAGCTGATTTTGCATTTTTAAAGCTCTGTTTTGGAAAGTCCCATATTACCGTCATATGCATATACGGCTTTGGGCTCTTCATCCGAGAGAGTAAAGGTCAGTTCTCGGCTCCCGTTGGGATCGAGCATCTTTCTCTGACCTCCTCGGTCGGTGGCAAGGTATACCCAATCGTCTCCCTTGTCTGCAGTTACTCGGATAACATTTTCCTTGCGCTGTATATTCAAGGTTTTTCTTTCGGGGCAAAGATGTACCATAGGCTTACCGCAGCACACAAGGGGTACACCCTTGTCGTGTATCATACCAACGGTGTTACCGCACTTTTCACAAACGTAAAATCTGCTTTCGTTCATACTGTTTCCTCCTGTCGTTTGGGAATAGTATAACCCACAACAGAAAAAATATTAATTTCGTTTTTTATAATCCTCGTTTATCTCATCCGCCCAGCCGGCTGACATAGGTCGAGAACAGCGCATATTGCTTGCAGCTCTTGCCACGGTATCGTACATTATTCTCGTACCTTCACCGTCATGAACATAGTTCACGGCTCTGTCTGCACCGATTCCTATTTTTGAGGCGGTCTGTACCGAGTCGATGTTAGCACCGATAAATATAAATTCCCAGCCGTATCTTTCCTTTTGTTTTTCGATCATTTTTTTGACCTTGTCACTTGAATATCTGCGGCTTGCGTTCTCCATGCCGTCGGTGGTAATAACGAAAAGTGTGTTCTGCGGAACATCCTCTTTTCTCGCATATTTATGGACATTACCGATGTGGTGTATTGCACCGCCTATGGCGTCGATAAGGGCGGTACATCCTCTTACATAATAATCCTTACGGGTCATAGGCTTTACCTTTTCAAGGGGAACTCTGTCGTGAAGCACCTCCGAAACATCGTCAAAAAGCACCGTAGAAACATAACACTCCCCCTCCTCTGCCTTCTGCTTTTCAATCATAGAGTTAAATCCGCCGATGGTGTCAGCCTCAAGCCCCTGCATAGAGCCGCTACGGTCGATGATAAATACCAATTCTGTTGTGTTGTTCATAATAAAAACCTCCGTAATGTATCGTTGTGATTACATTATAGAGGTTTTTATATTCGTTATGGTCGCTTCAAAAGCGACATTTTTATACTCCCAATAATACCTGATCAAACGCAAACAGTGTCTCGTTTATCTCAAAGATGTTATAATTCTTATTAAGCAGAAAATACTCGATAATTATATCAAACTTACTTGATCGGGTCAAACTGTAGCCCGCCTTTGATATAAGCTCTTTTGCTTCGTCAAGACTTAGCTCAAGGGCTATGGCAAAGGCAACGGCGGTGGTCTTCTTGGGATGATAGTTGATATCGTTCTTTATCTTTGAAAATAGCTTTCGGTCAACGTTTGCTTTTTTATAGCACTCACTGTCTGTCATACCCTTTTCGTCGATCTTTCGGATAAGCATCTGCGAGAAGCTTTCGTCGATCTCGGTTATCATATCCTCAAGACAGATGCTCCTATCACAGGATGCCGCCACGGGCATGGATTGGGTAAACTCTCCGAGCACACGGTTTCTTTTATACGAATGCTCCTCGGCATATACGTCGTCTATGAATGATTCGATATCAGCAAACAGCTTTTCGCTGATAGAAAAGGACTTTTTATCAAATATGACGATATATACCGTCATATCGTGCTCCGAGAGAAATTCTGTTATTATATCTGTAGCTACCCTCAAAGCCTTGTCCTTAGGATAACGGTATGCTCCGGACGATATAAGAGGGAAGGCAACCGACTCACAGCCGTATTCAAGAGCAAACTTGAGCGAGTTGCGGTAGCAGGCTTCAAGCAGAGCCTTTTCGCCTCTGTCACCACCCTGCCAAACGGGTCCTACTGTGTGTATGATGTATTTACAGGGTAGCTTATAGCCATTCGTTATCTTTGCTTCACCCACGTTACAGCCGCCAAGCTTTTTGCACTCCTCAAGAAGCTCTTTACCTGCGCGGCGGTGTATTGCACCGTCTACACCTCCGCCACCCAACAGGGAAGAATTGGCGGCATTGACGATAGCATCACACTCAACGTTGCGTATATCGTTTCTTATTATATGTAAGGGCATAACTTCCTCCGGAATAGTAATGGTTGAAAACAGTATATTGTGACTTAATTTTCATTAATGTTTATATGTATAAAACTCAATTTCGCCGTTTGCACCGCAATATGATGCATTTAGTTCGGTTAGCTTACCTTTTGCCCAAGCCGCATTTTTTCTTGTCCAAGTTACAGGCTTGTCTTTATACTCCCATATCGTTGCCATATAATAACGGTTACAGTTGATGTTGGGGTTTTCTATGTATTCTTTTATTTTTTCAAAATCAGAAAGGATGTCTTTGTGACCTGAATATCCGCTTTTATGTTTTAATTCAATAACACATAAGCATTCTTTGATGCATTTACTGAGATATTCTTCCTCGCATTCTTCGTCAACCACTGCTATAATCATATCAGGTCTGTAGCCTGTACCCTTAAATATATCATCAGTAAATTCAGTATATATTCTTATGTTGTGGTCTTCAAATACCTTTTCAAGTTTACTTCGTATATGGTAATATAAGGCGTTTTTTAAACTATCTTCCTTTAATAACCACCAATTGTCATAATCATTTGAAATCTCATATTCCCATACGTATTTTATGGTACTGTCAATTAATTCAACAATAGTTTTATCCATATATGTCTCCCATTTAGTGAATAGTGAATAAATAATAGTGAATAGTGAATAACAGATAATTGGTTGAAAATAGTGGTGAAATACCACTATTTTCTTCTTTTAATTACGAATTATATCAATAAGATATACGGTTTCCCTGCTAACCTTGAACTTAATCTCATATCCACCATATCCAAACCCGTAAACTCTATCAGGGTCATCCTGATATGAAGGTCTGGGATCTCCTTTAAGTATGTCAAGAAGTGCGGATCTCTTTTCTTTTGGGAGCTTGTTTAAGATGCTTTCATCATATTCTACCTTAAGGGCAAAATCCTTAAAGTTATCCGCAAAGCCGCCCTTTGCCTCGGGAATAGACTCAAAGGCAGGGAGATAAGGCTTGATATCATATATGGGCGTGCCGTTTATGAGGTCAGCCCCCGACACCACAAGCTCGCAGCCGTCAACACGTATCAGCTTTACTAAAGTAAGACCGAGATTGTTTGGTCTGTTAGGTGAGCGAGTAGCAAAAACACCTACACGGGTGTTACCTCCGAGTCTCGGAGGTCTCACGGTAGGAGACCAGCCCTCACTTTTAAACTCCGAAAACTCCCATATGAGCCACAGATGGGAGAATTTCTCTATTCCTCTCAGAGCGTTTGGATCGCGGTATTCCTTTTGAAAGACTATTTTCGACAGAACTTCCGCAAGACCGCTTTGCCTCGGAACACCGAATTTACCGTCAAAATCGTTTTCTATATGTGCTATAGGCTTTATTTCCATATTATACCCCGTAAAACAACGCATCTATATTTTCTTCGCTGTATTCTATCTGCTTTGAGATATACTTTGCCGTATCGATACGGTCACAAAAATCGAACTTACCTGTTTTATGATAAACGCAGATATCCCAGAGATACTGGGTCTTCATATAAAGGGAAATACCTCTCAGTATTACCGACGGTGCGGAATAGACAGCTCTCATAAAATATCTGTGAAGCAGATAAACGACAAGACGTCGGTATTCATAGCCACGCTTGCCTACGTATACATTAAACTCACACTCAAGCGAAACGAGCTCACCGAAATGCTCTTTAATATATGCAGAGGTTTTTGTCCACCTGTTATCATAAGGCTCAAAGCTGTCCCACAGCTCGAATATTTCACCGTCAAGAGAAAAGAACATTTTCTCAAGATCGCTGTTTTCATCCTGTATCTTATCTGTAAGCTCTTTTCTTAAAGTAATAAGCTCCTCGGTTTCCTCATCAAGCTCACCCTTACCCTCTGTTATGAAGGTAAGAGGCTTGCTGTCACAGAACAAAAGCCTGCAGGCTTCCTCGCAACAGAGACCTATACCCATATCAAGGTGCTCACCGCAATACTCATAGTATCTCGGGTGCTCACTGCATATCTCGCAGAGAAATCCCTCGCCCTTTTTACAGATAAGCTCACAGAGTCCGTCCGACTTTAGAAATGGACATCTTTCGTCCTCGGTCAGCACAAAGGAGCCGTCACGGATATTCTTTTTCAGCTTTTTGCCCAGCTCGCTGTTCTCGTTTTCATATATCTTAAGCGTTTCGGGATCAATATCAATTTCCCATCCGATACAGCAGGAGTCGGTACACTTATCGGCTATGCATTTAAATTTATCATAATAATCAGGTCGTGTAGTAATCATGATTTCATTTTATAACAAATCAATAATAATTTCAAGTGGTATTGAAATTTCCGCTGTTATATGCTAAAATACGGCTATGAAAGAATTAACTTTAAACGATGTTTTTGACATCCTGCCCGAAAGGGCAAAGGATTCCAATAAAGGAAACTACGGCAGACTTTTGTCTGTGGTGGGCTGCAAATATTACCGAGGTGCGGCAGTACTCTCCTCTATGGGAGCACTTCGTACAGGTGTGGGTATACTCACTGTTTGCTCCTGCGAGGAGGTAATACAGACGGTAGCTGCGGCTCTGCCCGAAGCCACGTTTTTGCCGAGAGAAGAGCTTGATATTTCCGATATCCCCAAGGTCACAGCTCTGCTTTTAGGCTGTGGATTAGGTAAGGATAACGAGGTATCCACTCTTGTAAAAAGCTGTCAGGTACCTATGATACTTGATGCCGACGGTATTAACAACATAACTGTAAACGATATCCCCAAAAACAAGGACATAATCATAACTCCCCATGTAGGAGAGTTTTCCCGTCTTACCGGCATTGATATCCCCACTATAAAATCAAACCCCGAAAAGCATGCAAAAGACTTTGCGGATAAGTATAATGTTACGGTAGTCTTAAAGGACTATGATACAGTCATAGCTTCTCCCGACAGAGAAACCGCAATAAGCCGATTCGGCAATCCCGGACTTGCCCGTGGAGGCAGCGGAGATATCCTTGCTGGCATGATCGCTTCCTTTAAAGCACAGGGACTTACAAGCTACGAAGCTGCAATATGCGGTACCGTTCTTCACGGAGTGTCCGCTGACAGATGTGCCAAGCGGCTGTCACAGCAGACTATGCTCCCCCACGATATTTTGTATGATTTACATGTAATATTCAATGAAAGAGGTAGATAACAATGAATTATTCTTACAAAACACAGGGCACATGCTCAAGAGAGATCTTTTTCACTATTGAGGACGGAAAGCTTACAGATGTTCGATTTGTAGGCGGTTGTGACGGTAACCTCAAGGCTATCGCAAAGCTTTGCGAGGGCATGGAGGCAAAGAAGGTTGCGGAGCTTCTCTCAGGCAACACCTGCGGGTTTAAGCCCACCTCCTGCGGCGACCAGCTTTCCCGCGCTATAACCAAGGCTTTAGCCAATGGATGAGAATAATAAGCTTCAGAAGTCCTTTGTTTATATAGTTCTCGGACTTCTTTTCGGGGTGTTTATAGCTGTTACGGTCACCTCGGTCCGTTGCTATACTTTATACAGCTTCCGAGCACCTATAACTACAGAGCTCAAGGCGGTATTGTGGAATCTCATGCTTATGCCCTCGGTCATGCTGCCTATAGCCCTCTGGTTTTCCAATATGCTCAATCCCATCCTTTCCCGATTCAGCCTGGTGTCCGTGCTTCTGACCTGCTGTTATTTCATAGCAGTGCCGAGGCTCTACAAGCTTTTTGATCCGGCAGAGATGGCAATAACCACCTCGGTTTTTGCGTTTTTTCTTATGAGCTGCTGTCTTACGGTGGTTGTTAAGGATATAAAGAAAAAGAGCATCAAGGGTTGGCTTAATATTATCCTTGGTATCATACTGACTATTGCATTTATATTGCTGTCGGGATATGCAGGTTATTTTATAATTAACATAAGCTTTATGGACAAGATAGTCGTTTGTGCCGTTACGCCTATACTCTGTCTTATATATGCTGTCGGCAGCCTGCTTGACGTATATACCCCTGCAACTGTAGTACTGACTACGGTAAGCGTAGGCTACGCAACTCTTTGCGCCGCCTTTGAGGTGATGAATAAGAGATATCTGTTCTATATTCTTCCGGGACTTCTTGCCCTTACCGTAATATGGCAGATAATTGATATCATAAAATATATAAGGAGTAAACGAAATGATAGTAAATCTTGTAATGCTTGAAGCAAAGCCCGAGTGTATCGACGAGATGATCGAAATATGCCGATACAATCACGAAAATTCAATTAAGGAAGAAGGCAACGTCCGTTTTGACGTTCTTCAGAACGCAGACGAACCCTGTAAATTCACACTCTACGAGGTTTTCCGTGACAAGGAGGCAATAGAGTTCCATAAGACCACCGAGCACTACAAAAAGTGGGCTGAGGCTATGGAGCATATTCTTGCCGCCCCCAGATATAAGATATCAAATTGTGATATCGCATTCACTTGAAAGGGATAGATATGGAAACTCTTAAAAAAATACTTGAGTTCGGCAAGGGGGAGCTGACAGTCGGCAATCTTCTCAACGCCGTAGTCGTATTTCTTATATGTACGGTCATTATCAAGATACTCTTGAGGATGGTACGCCGTACAGCCGAGAGGGCAAAGCTTACCAGCTCTATTGCGGGATTTGTAATCAACGCCGCAAAGGTAGTGTTTTACTTTATCGCCGTCATTATCGCCTGCGATTATATAGGTATTCCCATGACCTCGCTTATTGCAGTATTCGGTGTCGCGGGCTTGGCACTTTCCCTTGCAGTACAGGATCTTTTGTCAAATCTTTTGAGCGGTATCGTTATCCTTATGACCAAGCCATTCGTTGACGGTGATGTGGTTGAGATAGGCGGCAAAACAGGTACAGTCAAGCGTATCGGTATTATGCATACCCGCATACGCACGGCAGATAATAAGATAATCTATATACCTAACCACGAGGTCAGTGTTTCCAATATAATCAACTACACCAAGGAGGACACCCGCCGCGTAGATATGGTTATCAGTGCTTCTTACGATAACACCGCCGACCAGGTGAAGAAGAGCATTATCAAGGCTTTTTCAAGGGTAGAGGGGATCCTCACCGAGCCCGAGCCCTTTATCGGGGTCAAGGAATACGGCTCAAGTGCAATTTCCTACGATGTCAGGGTATGGTGTAACTCGGATGATTACTGGGATGTCTACTATGCTCTCAACGAGGAAATTAAAAAGTCATTTGACGCCGACGGTGTCGAGATGACCTATGATCATATCAATGTTCATATGATGGATAAAAAATAACAAAAAGCAGTTCGGTTGAACTGCTTTTTGTGTTAGTTAAATTGTTCGCTTTGCTCACAGCTAAATTATTCCTAATGGAATAGCTAAATAGCACCTTGTGCAGCTAAATTAAATTCACCCTGAAGCGTGCGAAGCACATTTAGCTCGGTTTACCGAATTTAGCTGAGCTATGCTCAATTTAGCTCACCGAAGGTGAATTTAGCTGAAAACAGCAAGTCAATCACTTGACTTGCTGTTTTCCTTCCCCCATCCGGAGATATCCTGTTTCTGCAACGCACCGAATATACGGTGTCTTACACCCTTGAACTGTCGGTCAAGGTCATCTATAAGCTGCTTCATATTTTCCCGTTCTGTGTGCTTGTCCTCGGGACAGAGACTGGGAGATACGGGAAGATCGTTATGCCGTACAAAGTATTTGATATCCTTTTCGGGACAGTAGGAGAGAGGCCTTATGACCGTGATATCCGTCCTTGAAAGATATGTAACAGGCGAAAATGACGCTATACGCCCCTCGTGGATAAGATTGAGCATAAAGGTATCCACCACATCGTCATAGTGATGACCCAGAGCCACCTTGTTACAGCCAAGATCATGGGCGGCTTCGTTTAAGATACCCCGTCGCATCTTAGCACAGAGGGAACAAGGGTTAGGCTCCTTTCGTATATCAAATATAACCTCTGCAAGGTTAGTTTTTTTAACCACGTATTCAATTCCTGCTTCACGGCAAAATTCCTCTGCTTTGGTATAATCCGCTCCCTCAAAGCCCATATCCACGGTTATTGCCATAAGCTCGAATTTTTTCGGGTAGAATATCTTAAGGTCTCTGAGGGTACAGAGCAGAGCCGCCGAGTCCTTGCCGCCCGAGAGGCCTACGGCGATCTTGTCACCGTCCTCTATCATATTATAATCGTCTACACAGCGTCGGGCATAGCTGAGTAATCTTCTTATCTTTACAAATTCCATATCACCATTTTACCACAGAGCGAATAAAATGTAAATACGGAGGTAATAATATGGCGATAAAAATTTTTATAGATCAGGGACATAACCCCACCAACCCCAACGCAGGAGCCGAAGGACAGGGCTTGAGAGAGCAGGACCTTACCTACGAGATAGGCAGACGGTTGGCTATACTTCTTGATGCTGACCCAAATTACGAGGTCATGCTGTCACGACCCTCTCCCGAAACACAGCTCGGCACCACCAACTCAGAAAGTCTACGCGCCCGTGTGGATATGGCAAACAGCTGGGGTGCGGACTATTTTATAAGCCTTCATGCCAATGCCTCTTCCATCACCTCGGCAAGCGGAAGCGAAGGCTACGTTTACAGCAGAGGCGGGGCGGCAGAACAGTTTGCAAGAGATATCCTCATAGGGCTTTCATGGACAACGGGACTTCCCGACAGAGGTGTTTTTGCCCGACCTTCTCTCTATGTACTCCGCCGTACCCGTATGCCTGCAACTCTTATAGAGCTTGGTTTTATAACCAACCCCGGGGATGCGGCACTTATGAGCGAAAACCCTCAGCTGTTTGCACAGGGAGTTTATAACGGTATCAACAGATATTTCGGTCTTGCATAAGACCGAAATATGTGGTATACTTCATATATAACTAATATGTGGAGTACACTATGAATATCAACGAAATGAGCCCTTCGGCTCTTGCATATCTCGGTGACAGCGTTATCGAGCTCATAACAAGAACCACCCTTGTCAAAAAAGGAATGGCAAATGCAGGGGAGATGAATAAGATCGCTCTGCAGTATGTCAAGGCTTCCTCCCAGAGTGAGGCCTTTGACCGCATGGAGGCCCATCTTACCGAGGACGAGCTTGCATGGTTTAAAAGGGGTAGAAACAATCACACCATGTCCAAGCCCAAAAACGCCACCGCAGCCGACTACCGCAAGGCAACCGGTCTTGAGGTCATGTTTGCATATCTTTATCTTACCGAGCAGAAAGAGCGAATGCAGGAACTGTTTGAAATCGGTTTTACGAAAACAGATTTCTAATGCAAAATTCAAAATGCAGAATGCAGAATTA
>JAZNKU010000325.1:0-3434 GCA_045578685.1 Eubacteriales bacterium | reverse complement strand
TGTAAGCCGATTGAATAATAGGATTCATTCACCCCGGGGATAAAACCTCGGGGTTTTAATTATTTTTTACCAAACTATGTACAAATTGCGATTGATGTGGTATAATATGGCAAAGTATTTATTCGGTATACTGTCCCATTTTTTGGACAGCATACTGTGATATAATAATAGTAACGAAATACACTATACAGACCGCAAGGAGGTGGGTTATGGATATAAACGAAAAGCTTGAGAAGCTGGAGAAGTTAGCTCTCGATGTTATAAAGCTCTCCCGCAACACCCTTGTGGTGAATCTGCGGTTTCTCGATATGGCGCTGAGCGTTCACAGGCTTCATTCCACAAGCGAAATATCTCTTGCCACCGACGGAGAATATATAGCATATAACCCTTTACATATATTGCACTGCTACAGAGAGGCAAAGGAAAATCCCGTAAGAGATTATCTGCATATGGTTATGCACTGTGTATACAGGCATATGTACCTTCACGCTCTGGTTGATACAGAGCTGTGGAGCATAGCCTGCGATATAGCGGTGGAGAATGTAATAACCGAGCTTGATATCAAATCGGCATGTGCTCCCAGAGAGCAAAAGCAGACCCGTATTATCTCCGAGTTAAAAAAGGAGCTTAACCTTATAACGGCGGAAAAGGTCTACAGATACTTTCTTGACAACCCTCCTTCCGCGCAAAAATTAAACGAGATCAAGGATGCCTTTACCGCCGACGATCACTTCCCCTGGTATATGCCGCCTGAGGGTAAGGCTTCGATATTCGGCTATAAAACCTCGGCAAGTGCCGACGAATACGGTGACGAAAACGGTGACGGCAACGGAAACGGTGACGGCAGATCCGATAAGGGTATCAGCTCACACATCTCTATATCCGCAGCCGAGCAGATGTGGTCGGATATATCCGAGCGAATGCAACTCGATCTTGAGACCTTCAATAAGCTTAAGGGAGACAGGGCAGGTGCTATGACCCAGAATCTGCGGGAGGTCAACCGCGAAAAATACGATTATACCGCCTTTCTCAAAAAGTTTGCCGTTATGGGCGAGGCTATGAAGATAAATGACGACGAGTTTGATTATATCTTCTATACCTACGGTCTTAAGTTATATGACAAAATGCCCCTGATTGAGCCTCTGGAATACAAGGATGTCAAGCGCATCAAGGAGTTTGTTATAGCTATAGATACCTCCGGTTCAACCTCCGGAGAGCTGGTGCAAAAATTTGTACAAAAGACATACAATATACTTAAATCCACCGAGAGCTTTTTCTCAAAGATAAATCTTCATATCATCCAATGTGATGCCGAGATACAAGAGGACGTCAAGATTACCTGTCAGGAGGAATTTGACGAGTATCTCAAAACGATGAAGATCCACGGTCTTGGCGGAACCGATTTCCGACCGGTTTTCAAGTATGTAAACACACTGATCAAAAACAAGGAATTTACCAATCTCAAGGGGCTTATATATTTTACCGACGGCTACGGTGATTTCCCGGCACAAAAGCCGGATTACGATACCGCCTTTGTATTTGTTGACGATGAATTCAACAATCCCGAGGTACCCGCCTGGGCGATAAAGTTGGTTTTACAGAAAGAGGAAATATAAAAAATGAGCGATATCAAGGATTTTAAAATCACAAAAGCAGGTGAGCTGAAAAGCTACGTGGGCAAGGAGCTGGACGTAGTTGTTCCCGATGGTGTAAAGTCGGTTGCACGCGGTGCTTTCAGCCGTTGGGTAAAGTATACAAGTATAGTTCTGCCCGACTCTGTTACACGGATAGAGGAGCGTACCTTTTCTCATTGCTCAAGCCTGAAAAGTGTAACCTTGGGTAACGCTGTTACAAGTATAGGTAAATTTGCGTTTGAGGGTTGTTACGCCCTTGAAAGCATCAATATTCCGGATAGTGTCACAAGTATAGGCGAGGGAGCGTTTTATTTCTGTGAAAGTCTTACCGAAATAAAAATCCCCGACTCGGTCAGCCGTATTGAGGAGTCTACCTTCTGCGAGTGCCGACAGCTGAAATCTGTCTTGATTCCCGACTCGGTCACTCATATCGGTAATAATTGCTTCAGAGGATGCGAGGCCCTTGCCGACGATAACGGTTTTCTTGTTATAGATAATGCTGTTTGCGGATATTTCGGTACAGCAAAGGACGTTGAGGTCGATTACGGAATTACAAGAATATCCGAATATGCATTTAATGATTGCAAAAATATGGAAAGCGTAACACTTCCCGATACGGTAACCGATATAGGTAAATATGCTTTTGTAAACTGTACTAAGCTCAGGCGTATGGTTATCCCTCCAAACGTGTCGGTTATTGAGAAAGGGGCGTTTGCCTTCTGTGACGGTCTTAGCGAGGTTATTCTTTCTCCAAATACCATACAAATAGAGGAGGATGCGTTCAGATCATGCAAAAAACTTAAAACCATTTTCGGCATAGAGAAGGCAGAAAAGATCGGTGAGAGAGTTTTTTGCGGATGTACGGGACTATATGACTCTAACCGAATGATCGTAGTTAACGGAGTGTTGTTTGGTTATGACCCCGAACTGACGGTGTTGGATATATCCGACAGCGTTTGCCGTGTCAGCGACGGTATATTTAACTTTTCACCCCAGCCTCATGAGATAATCGCCCGTGACGAGATATTCACACAGCTCTGGGATCAGCTTGAAACCGACAGTAAACCTCAGATCGCTTATAATGCTTTGAAAAAAGCAAAGCCTTGTAATAAAGTTAAAGCATATATCAAGAGAAACAAGGATAAGATCTTACCCCGTATAATAGAGGACGACGATACAGAAACGTTCGCCAAATATATGGGATTGTATAAAAAGCCGGAGCTTATTACCCTTGAAGAATATATAGTTGCCGCAGAGGACAAGGTTAATTTAACCGCATATTTATTGGACTATAAAGCGAAGCATTTTTCTTCGGATTATGTGGAGCAGGAGCATAACGACCGTATAGATAAAGAGCTGGGCATCAAGGAGCGTACCATTAAAGACTGGAGAGAGATATTCAAGATTTCCGTCAGTGACGGCGGCGTTCGTATATCGGGATGTAAGACTAAGGAAAAGGTGTTGGAGATTCCCGAAATGATAGAGGATAAGCCCGTTATCGAAATAGGTGATTCTGCCTTTAAGACAAATAACGAGCTTACCGACGTTATACTTCCTGCAACGATTACCCGTATAGGAAGGCTTGCGTTTAAGGGCTGCAGCAGCCTTAAGGAGATAAGTATCCCACAAGGGGTAGCAGAGATCGGAGATTCTGCCTTTGAGGACTGTGCGTCAATTACAGAATTCACAGCCCCTTCAGCGTTAAAAACGGTCGGACGCCGTGTCTTTAAAAACTGTATATCTCTTAAAACTGCTGTGATGGACTGCAATATAAACCTTGTTGATGAGGGCTTTTTTGAC
>JAZNKU010000324.1:0-8486 GCA_045578685.1 Eubacteriales bacterium | reverse complement strand
GTAGAGAAAATCGGTATGCTCTATTCCAGACAGCTTAGACTGGGGACAGAAGGGAACGTTGATCTTATCCTCAAAGCTTTCTTCATTATAAAATTTCCGCTCAATACCGCTGCGGGTCTGGTCTATTTTGAAATCCCATTCGCCGTTAAGACAGAGCCAGTTTTTGCGGACAAATTGGGGACGGGGGTATTCATTTCGATAGATGGTTGACATAAGTACCTCGTAAGAATGCAAAATGCAAAATTCAAAATGCAAAATTATGGTGGCTTTTGCGAGGCAAAAGCTTCACTATAATTTATTATATAGTATTCGGAAACAAAAATCAACACTTGTTAGGTGTTGACAAACCCATATATTTGTGTTACACTAAACTAAATATTGAAATGCTTTGACGGTATATTCAGTAGGGTCATATCATTCACAAGAGAGGGTAGGTCACAGGCTGGAAGCCTGCCCGACACTGTTATGATCCGAATTTCGCATACCCGAGCTGCCCGTAGGAAATGACGGGATGTGTGTCCGCATTAAGGACTAAAGAGAGGCAAACAAGCGTGCTTGTTTGCAATTTGGGTGGTACCGCGATTGACCTCGTCCCATTGTGACGGGGTCATTTTATTTTGTTAAAAATATTTACTATATACGGAGGAAATTATGTTAGAACAGAAGATTGCTGACATACGCGCACAGCTTGATGCGGCGATCGCAGAGGCAAAGGATCCTCAGGCGATCGAGGCTATCAGAGTACAGTATCTCGGCAAAAAGGGTCTTGTAACAGACCTCATGAAGGAGCTTAAGGACGTTCCTAACGACCAGAAGAAGGAATACGGTCAGAAGATCAACGTTATCAAGAAGGAAGCGGAGGACAAGATCAAGGAGGCTATCGCAGCTATTGCAAAGGCGGCTGAAGAGGCTCTTGTTAACTCTGCCGAGCAGTATGATATCACCATGCCCACCGATTTTTCGGGTGAGGGCTCTTACCATCCCATTACCCTCGTTCAGCGCGAGGTTGAGGAGGTCTTTGCTTCCATGGGCTTTACCATCGAAGACTACCTTGAGATAGTTGACGACTACAAGTGCTTTGAGGCTCTTAATATTCCCAAGCACCACCCCGCAAGAGATATGCAGGACACCTACTATCTCGACAACGGTCAGCTTCTTAAGACCCATACGTCCGCAGCGCAGAACGCCATTATGCGTAAGTACGGCGCACCCCTGCGTGCGGTGTTCCCCGGACGCTGCTTCCGTAACGAGAACACCGACGCCTGCCACGAAAACACCTTCTTCCAGATGGAGGGTATGATGATAGACGAGAACATCTCTATCTCCAACCTTATCTACTTTATGAAGACCATGCTTTCCGAGGTATTTAAGCAGGACATCAAGGTAAGACTCCGTCCCGGTTTCTTCCCCTTCGTGGAGCCCGGCTTTGAGCTTGATATAAGCTGTCTTATCTGCGGCGGCGAGGGCTGTCCCTCCTGTAAGAACTCGGGCTGGCTCGAGCTCTGTCCCTGCGGTATGATCCATCCCAACGTGCTTAAGGCAGGCGGTATCGATACCGACAAGTACACAGGCTTTGCCTTTGGTCTGGGTCTTACCAGACTTGCAATGATGCGCTACGGCGTCAAGGATATCCGTGATCTTAACAGCGGTAATCTCAAGGTCCTTGACCAGTTTAAGAATATATAAGGAGGTAGAGAATAATGTTACTGTCAATGAATTGGATCAAGGATTTCGTAGATCTTGACGGTCTTGACCTTGACGAGCTTATCCACCGTTTCACCCTCTCTACCGCCGAGGTAGAGGACATTATCCACAAGGGCGAGGATATCGAAGGCGTCGTTGTGGCAAAGATCACATCTGTTGAAAATCACCCCGACTCAAAGAAGCTTCACCTTCTTAAGGTTGATACCGGCGACAAGGTATGGGACGTTGTTTGCGGCGCTCCCAACGTTCGCGAGGGTATGCTTACCGCTTTCGCAAAGGAAGGCGGCAAGGCAGGCGGTATGACCATGGAGGCACGCAAGGTAGGCGGCTATATGTCCTACGGTATGTGCTGTTCTGAGGTTGAGCTGGGTATCTCCGCTGACAACTCCGGCATTATGGACATCAAGGAGGACGTGGCTCTGGGTACCTCTATCAAGGAGCTTTATCCTATCGATGACGTTATCTTTGAGGTGGACAACAAGTCCCTTACCAACCGTCCCGACCTCTGGGGTCACTACGGTATCGCAAGAGAGTTCGCTGCTCTTGCCGACAGACCCTTAAAGCCCCACGTGCTTCACGATACAAAGCAGTACGATAACCTTGAAGAGGTTGAAATAGATATTAAGGATACCGAAAACGCGTACAGATATTCCTCCATCAAGGTTGAGAATATCACCGTAAACCGCAGTCCTATGCAGATGCGTATCCGTCTTTTCTACTGCGGCAGCCGTGCCATCAATTTCTTAGCCGACCTTACCAACTACATTATGCTTGAGCTGGGTCAGCCTATGCACGCCTTTGACAAGCGCAGAGTTGACAAGATCGAGGTTCAGAGATTCCCCGAGGAATTTAAGTTCACCACCCTTGACGAGGTGGAGAGAAACATCGACCCCACAATGCTTATGATCACCTCCGACAACAAGCCCGTGGCTATCGCAGGTGTTATGGGCGGTCTTGATTCCTCTATCTTTGACGATACCCAGACCCTTCTTCTTGAATCTGCCACCTTTAACGGCGTATCTATCCGTAAGACCTCCACAAAGTTAGGTCTGCGTACCGACGCAAGCGCCCGTTACGAGAAGATGCTTGACCCCGAAATTACCGTTGTTGCAATCGAGAGATTTTTACAGCTTATGTTTGAGGTTGACCCTAACGCAAAGGTGGTTTCCCGTCTTTCCGACTGCTACCCCACAAAGTACGAGAGAATCAAGCTCGACTTTGACAAGAGATACGTTGACCGCTACACAGGTATAGATATTACAAACGAGAGAATCGTAAAGACCCTTACATCCCTCGGCTTTGAGGTAACCAACGATGGAGATAACTTCTCCGTTATCGTCCCCTCTTGGAGAGCTACGAAGGACGTTACAATTCCTGCCGATATTATCGAGGAGATCACCCGTATCTACGGCTATGATAACTTCAAGATAGAGACCACCAATGCGGCGCTTTATCCCGTACAGGAATCCGCAGGCAGAAACAACGACAATCAGGCAAAGGATATCCTCGTTAAGAAGTTCAAGCTCCACGAGGTTCACTCCTATATCTGGTGCGACTCCAAGAAGTTTGAAAACCTCGGTATGGAGGTTGAGGACAACGTAAGAGTTATCAACGCTATGACCGTTGAGCATACCGTACTTCGTAACTCTATGATCCCCACACTTGTATGTATGGCTCACGAGAACAGAGGCTATGCGCCTACCTTCGGTCTCTTTGAAATAGGCCGTGTGGTTAAGGGCAAGCGCGACAACGGCGAGGCTAACGAGCGTAAGACTCTCGGAATCCTCCTCTTCTCTCAGACCGAGAGCGAAAAGGACCTCTTCTTCAAACTCCGCGATATCTTTATGCATCTTGCAAGTGATATCAAGCATAAGAGCTTCACCTTTGAGAATATCGCTCCCGCCCATAACTGGCAGCATCCCAAGAACACCGTTGCCATCAGCCTTGACGGTAAGAAGATCGGTGAGATGGCGGCGGCTCATCCCACAGTAGCAAACAAGACTGCAAAGAAGTGCGCTATGGTCTTCGGTGAGATCGATATGGACGATTTTGCAGACTCTGCAAAGGATAAGCTTAACTACGTTGAGCCCAGCAAATACCCCTCTATGGATATCGACCTTTCCTTCGTTATTGCAGAGGGAACAAGATACAGCGATATAGCTTCCGCTTGGGCAGACGCAGGCTACAACTACCTCACAGGTGCAAGCGTTGTTGACACCTACGACGACGGTAACGTAAAGAGTATAAGCGTTCGTCTCTACTTCTCCTCTGACGACAAGACCCTTGCAAGAACCGATATCCAGCCTACCGTTGACGATATCATCGCAAAGCTTGCCGCTAAGGGAATCAACCTTAAAGCATAAGGTAAGATAATATGAAAAAAATCATTCTGTTTGTCATGGTGGCACTTATGGTGCTTGGGCTTACCTCATGCAACTTTTTTGACAAAATGGTTGATAGTGTAGCCTCTGCAAACGAAAAGCTCATACCCAAGGGCAGTATAAGCGGAAACGTTTATACCAGCGGATATTCAAGTTTAAGATTTACCAAGCCCGATAGCTGGGAATACGCAAGCGATGAAAAGCTTGCGGAAATGATGGAGCAGAGCCTGAGCGGTTCGGATTATGGCGAGCTTGCTAAGGGTGCTGCGGAAATGGGTATGCGTATTGATATGTATGCGTTAGATGCTCAAAACGGAACGAGCGTAAACGTTATGTATCAGAACCTTGATCTTTTGAACATTTCACAGTCTGTGGATGAGTACAGAGCCACTGTTGAATCGCAGATAAGCGAGCAGACAAGCGGTGAATACGTAAGATTGACCGACAAAGAGGTAACTCTCTGCGGCGAAACCTACCACAAGCAAGCGTTCAGATATGAAATGCAGGGTGTGGGCGTTATACAGGTACATTATTTCCGTATAAACGACGGCGTATTGGAGATGGTCACTGTAGGCTATATAGAGAACGTCTTGACCACTGACGAAATAGAATCAATGTTTTCATAAACAGATAAACGGCTGACCGCAAAGGTCAGCCGTTTTTTGATATAGTTATATGAGTTATAAAGTCCAACTCAAGCTCAAGACTATCGTTGCTTGGATTTTTATCTATTATTATTTCATCCGAAAGTGCTATTACGTCCTTTAATGCCGTAAAAACCGCGGCGTCCTCAAAGGAAAAGCAAACAGTTATTCTGTCATCTCGCTGAACGATCTCTACATCAACGGAAAAATCATTTGAAAAATTTATGGCTCCCTGAACGAAAGGTCTCATTATAGCATCCTTTTCAATGATCTTAACATATTTTCTGTTTTCCTTAAACTCGGTGGTACGCTTTTTCATTTCTTTCATCTGTTCGGGAGTAACAGAGGCGAAAAGGCATTGATAATCCATATCGGTCATATGCTCATAAGTCTTTTTATATAGAATATTCTCGATCATTGAAATTCTCCGTTAATTCTATTATGGAATTTTATTATAATTCTATTTTGGAATTATGTCAAGCGATATGTGAACTATAATTTATATAGTTTACATAAGGTGGTACATCGGATGAAAACGAGAAAGAACGGATACGGTGACAAGAACATCGTAGGAAGAAAGATAGAAGCCCTCAGAAAATCTCTCGGTATAGACCAGAAGGATTTTGTTGCCAGATTACAGGTGCTTGGAGTTAATATAGACGACAGCAGTTATTCTAAATTAGAGGGTCAGATAAGAAAAGTAAGCGACAGAGAGCTGTACGCTATAGCAAAGGCATTGAATGTAAGTATAGATTCTTTGTTTGAATAAAATTTTGAACGGTTGGCTTAAAGTCAGCCGTTTTTTACCGTATATAACTTTAGCGGATTTCCCGCTAAAAGTCAATAGTGAAAAATTTGCAGGGATATAATAAGCATACATAATCTACAGGGGGATCGTATGCTTTACAGAAGAATAAAAGAGCTTCGGGAAGACAGCGATCTTACCCAAACGCAGATGGGAGAGATTCTTTCCTGTAGCCAGAGAGTCTACAGTGATTATGAAAGAGGTGTTCTGGATATTCCCACAGATATACTTATAAGTATGGCTGACTATTATAATGTTTCTGTTGATTATATATTGGGCAGGACAGACAAAAGGGAAATGTCGGTATAGTAGAATCCAAGACGGTTGACCGTGAGGGTCAGCCGTTTTTAGTTTAGGATTTATAGTTGAAAAGTGTTGCATTAATGCAACACTTTTCTTCCTTATTGCTCTATCATCTTATCTAAACAAGCCAGCGCATTACAGAGTCCTCCTACCTCGTCTATAAGACCGATATCTGCTGCTTCTTTGCCGTCAAGGATGGTCCCCTGATCGGTTGCCATGTCCGAGCTTCCCTTGAGTAGGGAAGCGTATTTTTCTTTTTTGCAGTGAGAATGACTTACCACGAAATCGGTTATTCTGTCCTGCATTTTTTCAAAATAGGTATAGGTCTGGGGTGCGCCGATGACAAGTCCGTTTATACGGACAGGGTGTACTGTCATCGTGGCCGAGGGAACGATAAAGGAGCGTTTTGCCGATACAGCCAGAGGGACACCGATAGAGTGTCCTCCGCCGACCACCAGGGAAACTGTGGGCTTACTCATTCCCGCAATCATTTCGGCTATGGCAAGTCCCGCCTCCACATCTCCGCCTACCGTATTGAGTATGATAAGCACTCCCTTTATCTCCTCGCTTTGCTCCGCCTCTACGATAAGGGGGATAAGGTGCTCGTACTTGGTGGATTTTTGATTTTCGGGCAGGAGATAATGCCCCTCCACCTGACCGATTATGGTTATTGTTTCGATAGAAATTCCGTCTTTTTTTGTGGTGATACTGCCAGTATCTTCAATATTTTCGTTTTTTTGCGAATTGTTCATTATTTTTATTCACTTTTTCCTTTACTTTTTATTTCAATCATAGTATAATAAAATAAATTGATATTTATACTAAAGGAGATATATTATGGATAACAAGTTTATTGTTGAGACCTCTGCCCGCCACGTACATCTGGCTGCAGAGCACATCGAGATCCTCTTCGGCAAGGGTCACGAGCTTACCCACAAGAAGGATCTCAGCCAGCCCGGTCAGTTCGCATGCGAGGAGAGAGTTACCGTCGTAGGTCCCAAGAAGGAGATCGCAAACGTAATCGTTCTCGGTCCCGCAAGACCCGCAAGCCAGGTTGAGGTTTCTCTTACCGATGCAAGAACCCTCGGCGTTGTTCCCCCCGTTCGTGAGAGCGGCGACATTGCAGGTACTCCCGGCTGCAAGCTGGTTGGTCCCTGCGGTGAGGTTGAGCTTGACTGCGGCGTTATCGCAGCTAAGCGTCACATCCACATGACACCTGCTGATGCAGAGAAGCTTGGCGTAGCTGACAAGGAGATCGTAGGCGTTAAGCTCGATACTGACAGACCCCTCGTTTTCGGTGATGTTGTCGTTAGAGTTAACCCCAACTTTGCTCTCGCAATGCACATCGATACCGACGAGTCCAATGCAGCTTGTGCATTTGGCGCGGTAATGGGCGAGATCGTTAAGTAATTTTGCATTTTTTAAGGCGGTGTCGAGGTACACCGCCTTAAATTTTTATTAAAACTATTGCAAAATTGCTTTTTGTAGTGTACAATTAAAATGAGGTGATATAGATGAATAACGAAAAAGAAAAAACAATAACCTTTTCACTTAAGGATACAAAGGAGCTTGAGGCTAAGAGCATACTTCTGACCGTTTATCAGGCGCTTCAGGAGAAGGGTTATAATCCTCTCAATCAGATAGTGGGCTATATCCTGTCCGAGGACCCCACCTACATCACCAACCATAAGAACGCACGCTCTCTTATCTGCCGTATCGACAGAGACGAGCTGATGAACAATCTGGTTAAGAATTATCTCGGACTTAAGTAAAATATGACCGTATACGATCTTGTGGCAGGAAGTGAAACCGAAAGGATAGACCTTCCTGTATCAGTCGCGCTCGGCAATTTTGACGGATTGCATATCGGGCACAGTACGCTTATACGGCAGGCAAAATGCAGCGATACCAAATGCTGCGTTTTTACTTTCCGCCAAAATCCCTTTGGCTCTCCCCGTATCATCGGTATAGAAAAGAAGCTTGAGCTGTTAAGAGATATGGGTGTTGACTATGCCTGTGTCTATGATTTCAGTGAAATACGGGATATGTCCTATGAGAGCTTTATCGAGGATATCCTTATAGGCAGACTTAACTGTGTGAGGGCTGTGTGCGGATTTAATTTCAGGTTCGGCAGATCTGCCGAAGGCGATAGCCGAAAGCTCAAGGATTTTATGGAGAGATACGGCAGAGAAGCAGTTATCTGCGATGCCGTGAACTATGAGGGTGAGACGGTAAGCTCCTCCCGTATACGAGAGTGCCTTCGTACAGGGGATATTGAATCGGCAAACGCCATGCTTGGCAGAGCTTACTCCGTTGACTATCATGTTTCACATGGCAACGGCATCGGTAAATCCCTCGGCTTTCCTACCGTAAATCAGAGATATGACGGTATATCGGTAAAGCTGCCCTACGGTGTTTATATATGCAGATGCATGGGTTATCCCGCTGTTACCAATTTTGGGGTAAGACCTACGGTCACCGATAAAAACGAGCCTTATTTTGAGACCTTTATACTCGGATATGAGGGGGATCTGTACGGTGAGGACATAAGAGTTGAATTTTACCGTATGATACGCCCCGAAAAGAAGTTTTCCACCTATGAGGAGCTTTCCCGACAGATAGCTCTCGATGTTGAAAAGACAAAGGAAT
>JAZNKU010000323.1:0-12199 GCA_045578685.1 Eubacteriales bacterium | reverse complement strand
CGCTCTCTACCGCAGGTATCTCGCGGGTGTCGGAGGGCTTTTCTTCCTCGATGGGCTCCTCGTTGACTACCGGCTCCTCGGGAGAGATCTCCTCGGCAGCCTCTATGTCGAGGGCGGCGTTTTTGCGTGCCATAAAGCGCTCCTGAGCAGACATCTCCTTCACCTCGGGGATGGCGGGGATATCTATCTCGGCAGTCATGCCTGTTTCGTCCAGCTCAAGGCTGGAGCGAAGCTGCTCTAAAAGCTCTTCTGTGGATATGTCGTTGTTATGATTCTTTTTACTCATAATAGCAATCCTTTGCAATTCGTAATTGAAGGTTGATTTTCGCAATAGCGAAAATCTGCATTGATATTGAAAATGTCTACTTGTTTCTCTGGTGTGCTGCTTCGCAAAGAAGCACCGCACAGGCTGTCGATACATTGAAGGAGTTTACCTTGCCGTACATGGGGATGGATATTACGGCGTCGCACTTTTCCTTGACCAGACGGGAAATTCCCTGTCCCTCGCTGCCCATAACGATAGCAGCGGCACAGTTGAGGTCTGTGTCATAGTAAGCCTCGCCGCCCATATCAGCGGCAAACACCCATACGCCCTCTTTTTTGAGATCGTCTACGGTGCGGGCAATATTTGTAACCTTTGCCACGGGCATATGTTCTATGGCTCCCGCACTTGACTTTGCAACAACACCGGTAAGCCCTACGCTTCTTCTCTTGGGAATGATAACTCCGTGAGCGCCGGACCCTTCGGCACATCTTATGATGGCACCCAGGTTGTGGGGGTCGTTTATCTCGTCGGCAATAACGATAAGAGGCTTTTCGCCCTTGCTTCTTGCGTTTTCGAGGATGTCCTCAACGCTTGCGTAGCTGTGAGCGCTGGCATATGCGCATATTCCCTGATGGGGAAGACCGCCTGCCAATTGATCAAGCTTTTCCTTGGAAGCTTCAACGACAACTATTGAGTTTTTCTTAGCCTCGGCGATTATCTCTCCGATAGAGCCTGTACGCTGTCCCTTCATAACAAGGAGCTTGTCCACGTCTCTACCCGAACGAAGCAGCTCTCTTACAGCATTTCTGCCCACGATGATGTTGTTTTCCATAGTATTTTCCTTCACATATAAACACTTAAGTTAATTATACCATACTTTTTGAATTTTGTATACATTATTTTTATAATTTTTTATGATTATAATAAAATAAAGAAGATAGCCGCAAAACTATCTTCTTCTCTTTCTTTGTGATCTTTTAACATAATGATCTCTGGGCTTTGGAATTGTGAGCTTCGGCTTCTGCTCGGCAAGACTCATTTCGATCTTGCGGGCGATAAGGTCTACCGACTCGATACGAACCTTGATACGGTCGCCTAACTTGTAGCTGTTCAATCCGCATACAAGGGAGTATGTTCCCTCATCGTACACATAGTAGCCGTCAAGGGCGGTTATGGGTATCATACCCTCGCAGGTGTTGTCTAACTCCGCAAACATACCGAAGTTTGTCACCGAGCTTACCACAGCCTCAAACTCCTCGCCGATATATTGCTCCATCCAGAGACATTTGTAGAGGTCCTCTATATCACGCTCGGCAGTGATGGCTTTAAGCTCGTTTTCGCTGGACTTTACTGCTGCCTTCTGTGCAAAGGATGCCATATAGTTAGCGGAGCTGCCGCTTATATTACCCACTAATATATTTGAAATTATACGGTGGGTGGCAAGGTCGGGGTAACGGCGTATGGGACTGGTGAAATGACAGTATTTTTCTATTCCCAGACCAAAATGAGGGCTGGGAGCTTCCGAATATTTTGCCTTGGAGAGCGAGCGCAGAAGGATATAAGAAACGATACCGCCTATCTCCTCCTCCTTTGCCTGCTTCAGAATTTCCGCAAACATCGAGGGATGAAGCTTTTTTGCGCCGAGGGCTGAAACATCAAGACCTAAATTGTGGGCAAAAAGTCTGAACTTCTGTATCTTTTCCCCTTGGGGCTCCTCGTGGATACGGTAGACACAGGGCATCGACATATCGTTGAGCCAGTTTGCAACAGCCTCGTTTGCCGCCAGCATAAACTGCTCTATGAGCTTTTCCGCATCTCCTCTTTCACGCTTGACTATACCAACCGGCATAGCGTTTTCATCAACAAGTATCCTTGCCTCGGTGGTCTCAAGCTCAAGGGCGCCTCTGCGGATACCCTTCTTTGCAAGGATCTTGTAGAGCTCGTACATCATGGGAAGAGTATCGCCCAGTACCGAATATTTTTCGAAAAATTCGGAGCTTTCTCCCTTTTCAAATACGTCGTTTACCTCGGTGTAAACACCTCTGACCCTTGACTCTATAAGGGTCTTTTTTACATCGCAGCCGGTCAGGTTGCCATGCTTGTCGATATAGACAAAGGCGGAGAGGGCTCGTCTGGGTGCTCCTGCATTAAGGGAGCATATGCCGTTGGACAGAGCCTTGGGGAGCATGGGAACTACCCGGTCGGTAAAATACACGCTGGTTCCTCTTTCGTATGCTTCACGGTCTATGGCAGAGCCCTGACGGACATAGTGAGAAACATCGGCGATATGAACGCCTAAGATATCTCCGTCACCGTCACGCTCAAGGGATACTGCGTCGTCAAGGTCTTTTGCATCCGCTCCGTCTATGGTGAATACCACCTTGTCACGGATGTCCTCACGTCCGTCGGCTGTATCGGGGATATCCTGTGCCTCAATATCCGCCTGACGAAGAACTTCCTTGTCAAAAAAGGTGCGTATGCCGTTTTCGTGGAGAATTGCGGTATAGTTGGCTTCTCTTGAGTGAGCTTCACCGAAGTCCTTTACTATCTCGCCTCGGGCGGCTACATCCTTCTTGGGATATTTGGTTATCTTGACCTCTACCTTGTTGCCCACCTTGGGATATATCCCTTCGGCAGGGGTACAAATAACGGTAAAGGAGTGCTTACGGCTGTCAGGCTCTACGGTATAGAGCTGTCTGCCCTTCTTGCCTCGGGTGGGCAGTCGCTTAAGAGTACCGATAATGCTCTCAAGGCTGTGGGACAGTATCTTTACTACCTCGGCAACGTCGCTTTTTTCACGGTCGTGCTCTATGGTGTGGCAGAGCACTCGGTCACCCTCGATGGCATCAAGAGTTCTGTCGGGCGGGATAAAGAAGTCGGCAACCCCTTCCTTTTCGGGGGTAACGAAGCCGAACTCCTTTTGAGAGGAGCGGAATTTACCTATAAAATACTCACTTCCCTCAAGGGGCATAAGCTTGCCTCTTTGAGTCACGATGAGCTTGCCCTCGTTTTCAAGCTCGGTGACTGCGTCATAAAATTCGTTGTAAAAGGTCTCTGCGTCAAAAAGCAGCGAATATACGCCGTCTATAGGCGTAGGTCTGTAATCGGGAGAGGAAATAAGTTCTAAAATTTGTTCTTTCATTTAAGTTCCTTTTTATACTGTTTGTCTGTAAATAAAATTACCGCCTTTAGTGTTATCTAAAGGCGGTATAATTATCAGTTTAGCTTAGCCAACTACCTCGGAAGTCTCAACTGCGGGATCATTCTCGGGAGCGGGAGTCTTGGTGTCGTCAGCTGCGTTGGGCTGGATAACGTAAACTACGATAACCAGAAGAACGAATACAACTGCAACTACGGTCGTAACCTTGGAAAGCACCTTGTCGATGGTCTTACCCTTGGTCTTGCCGAAGAAGGTCTCTGCACCGCCTGCGATGGAACCGCTGAGGTTGTGGCTCTTACCCGACTGCATAAGAACAGCTACGATAAGAAATAATGCTGCAACTAAAAGAATTATACCGAATACGATATTCATGGTTGTTCCTCCAAATATACTGTTTTTATATGAATAATTTTTTCCAAATAATCATAGGCAAAGGTTATTCTAACATACTGTTATGAAAAAAGCAAGGGTTTTTTTGAATTTTTTATAAAAAACCATGAAAACAGCAGTTTTTTGAATAACCGTAATGACGGCGGTACAGAATATAAGCAACAAAACAAAAAAGGACGGTAACGTTATGGAAAAGAATCAGAACAAAAAGCCAAAAAACTCTGCCATATACATCATTAGTGTTGTTATGCTTATAACCGTATTGGTCATTGCGGTCATAAGCGCCATAGGTACTGCCAACCGTACCGAGGACAAGGTGGGTATCGACACCGATGAGGCGGTTATAACCGGTAAAAAGACTACCGACAAGAAGGATACAAAATCTACCGACAAGACCACAAAGGAAACAAAAGAAACCAAGGATTCCGAGACGGGAGACACCAAGAAGGCTGACCAAAGCTCCGAGGCTGCCGCTCCCCTTGAATTCTGCCTGCCCGTAAACGGATATATCTCCAAGGACTATTCTATGGATATGCCTGTATTTTCCCTTACTATGAACGACTACCGCACCCACTCGGGGCTTGATATTCAGGCATCCGTGGGAGCAGCGGTGGCTACCGTAGCCGAGGGCGAGGTCACCAAGAGATATACGGACCCCTTTATGGGTGTTTGTGTTGAGGTCTCACACGGCGGAGGATTGGTGTCAAAGTATATGAATTTAGGCGAGGAATTTCCAAAGGACACCGAGGTGGGCTGTAAGGTATACGGCGGTCAGACCATCGGCTGTATTGGAGAGTCCGCGGCGGTGGAGGCAGCGGATACAAGTCATCTTCATTTTGAGTTACTGCAGGACGGCAAGCACGTTGATCCCCTTGATTATATCAGCTACGAGCCGATGGAAGACGGATATACAGAATAATGAATATTGAATAATGAAAAATGAATAATTAAGGTGGAAAACAGTATCCAAGCCGACGGCTTGGATACTGTTTTCCTCATAGATTAAAAGCTTTCTCTTTTACCAAACGCCATAATTACGTTTACGTTATTTTTGGTTTCTTCGTCTATGGCAATACGCTTGGTCATATTTTCAATAAGGTCTGCCATATCCTTGTACTGCTCTGCTATTCGCTGCTCAGCTGTAGGAAGCGCGCTGCCTGCGTCCTTATTATGCTTAAGAACGACCTCGCAGCTCTCACCGTTGTTGAAATCGATCTTCATAACGTAATTGTGCTCGCTGACATTAAAGTTTGCAAACGAAAAGGTTTTGATATCCTCTTTCATATCATACGTAGCTTCAATTTCGGTGATCTTGATGAAATGCAGCTTATCAAGTCCGCTGGTGGTTGACAGCTTGCACATCTTGTGTGCGCCGTTAATTACCGTACCGTAATCTCTTGCCGCCATAGTCAGGGCACCCTTTGCCGCCTTCTTTCCAAAGCTTTTAAGCTTATCCAAAAATCCCATTTTTATCCTCCTAAGCCTATATTAATGCGGACCAAACCGAATATTTGGAACAACCTCTTTGTCCGGTTGCAGTTGGTCCCTGTGATGCATCTGCAGTCACGCCTGCATAGCACTTTCCTCTTGAGGAGGGAGAATCGGTTTCAGCTCGTTTTCCGGGCTTTACACATCTGCTGCCGCCCCAGTTAGCACAGGAAAGACAGCACTTTTCATTTTTTGATACAGACCACATAATAATACCTCCTATTTTTTAATAAATATTCCAAGGTGGTCACCTTTTGCCACCTGTCTTCCGTGAAAGTCCTGTGTTATATCAAGAGAGCTATTGTATTTTCCCAATACTCTGCCATGAAAATCACGAACTGTTTTGTTACCGTTGCTGTTTGTTTCTTCCCAACCGATTATCTTACCGGTCCAATCGCGGATAGCTTCCTTTGCCATAACTGTCTCCTTTCGGTTTTATATGTTGATTATTTTAATTTGTGTATTAATCTTCCAAGCTTTCTTCAATAACATTCCAGATACAGGGATCGTAAAATCCTTTTTTCGGTCCTCCTCTGCCCGCGGGTAATACATTCCCTTCAGGATCAAACAGCTTTTCATAGATGGGATCATCCTCGGGAGTTAGGGCAAACGCCTTGACGGTATAAACGAAATCGCCATAGCTCCGATTATACAAGGAAGGATTTCTGAAAATTTCTCTTTCAATACCCAGCGGTAGTTTATCACCTGTGCTGAGTTCCATTGTGTTCTCTGACAAGAATAATATCATATCGTCGGTCAGCTCAACGCCGGTATCTTTCAGATCCCACAGTAGATCGAAAAACTCATTGGTAATACCTATGGTATTTATATGGTATAAAATATATTGATTTTCCGAGAATCTTGGCATAAACTCTGCTGTCAGCTCCTCAGCAAAATGGTCCATTTCTTCGAATACTTTATTTTGCATAGACTTCAAGGAGTTATATGCGAAATATTTTGATCTTCTGTCCGGATCGTCTGAGTTATGGAGATATCCGCCGTTTTGATCTCCCTCCTCGATAGTGATACCGTATTGGTTATAGTACTCTTTTTTAAAATAATTTAACTCTGTTAGCTTGTCATTTAAGAATTTTTCATTTTCTTCAAAGCGCTTCATATATTTCCAGAGCTGGGGGTATTTTACCTTGCCCTGCATTTTTTTCGTTGAGCTTTTTCTGTTACACTCGATACATTCGTCGCAGATATAATAGAATTTTCCGCTGATCCAGAGGCAATCTCCTTTTTCACAGCTGGGCTCAAGAGCCTTTGCAATTCTTTCTGCGCGCTCCTTTTCCTTGCGCTCTGCTTCCTCTGCCGCTTCCTGTTCTTTCTTTTCCTTTTCGGCGGCTTCCTTTTCCTCGTTCAGTATCGCTTTGAATTTTTTATGCCATACGACCTGAGAGAAAAACGGTGAACCTACTTCTAATTTAACAAGAACCTCGCTTTCATCACCCTCGGAATATTCTATTTTGATTATATTTCTATGCTCTCCGCCCTTCTCATATCCTGTCTGACGAACCATCGCAAGGTCTTCTATATTGTATCTGCCTTTTTCTTCGGTTCCATCTAAAAAGATTATTTGTGTCAGAGAGTTCGATACAATGCCGCTACCCGGAGGGTTACCAAGAGCTATTTCACAGCCCTCATGACGTCCGGAACTTACCGTACCGTATTTTTTAGTAAGGTTCGCTGCAAGATCGGTCGCTGCTTTTTTTGCATCCTGAGCAAGAGCCGCTCCTTTATCTGCCGCTTTTTTCAAAAAATCACCAAATCCCATAGTTAATATCTCCTTATTCATATAATTGGTGAACACTATTCACCAATATTACTGTCATTTTATCATAAAATATATAAAAAGTAAATACTATTCAACAAAAAAGAGGTTTTTATGTTTAAAATCAAGGCCGCCGACGGTACGAACAATCTCTGTGGCAAAGAGATCGCTCGTATCCGCAAGTCGAAGAAGCTGTCCCAACGGAAGCTTGCCGCAAAAATGCAGTTGTTAGGATTTGACGTGGACCACTATTTCATACGCCGTGTGGAGAACGGCGAAAGGTTCGTTACCGATATTGATTTAGTGATTTTTTCAAGAGCGTTGGAGGTGCCAATCTCCGAGATACTGTCGGCGGAGGAAGCAGATCTTTAAGCCTGCATCCTCCTTTCATTATATAGATTTATTTTTCATATGTCTTATGCTGTCAGCATAGTTGAATTTTTTGGTTGGATGTGGTATTCTTATTTAGAGGTGATAAACGTGAATAAGGATACTTCCAAAATAGTTGAGGAGCTTGGACTCTGTGATGATTTCAAGACTTTCTATGACGAAAACAAGGAATATATGGTTTCTGCTTCTCTGTCCGAGCTTTTACGGGAGCTTGAGGCTAAAAAGGGCAAAAGAAAATCGGATATCATCAGAGATTCCGAGATATCCGAAGTTTATGCTTACCAGATATTTTCGGGACTGCGCGTTCCCGAGCGTAAGAAGCTGTTGTGTTTAGCCGTGGGAATGGAGCTTGAGCTTGACGAGGTACAGACGCTCTTGAAATGTGCGGGCTATGGGCCCCTCTATGTCAAGATTCCCTTTGACAGTATAATTCTTTACGGTATATGTAAAAGAATGTCTGTAGTGGAGATAAACTGCTTGCTCTACGAGTACGGCTTGGACACGCTGGGTTGACGTTATGAAAAAATGTCCCTATTGTAAATCAGAGATAGCAGAAGACTCCCGTTTCTGTATCTACTGTATGTCCTCTCTTGAGGAAAAGCAGGTAATAAAGTTTAAAAAGAATAAAAAAAGACAATTCATCACAGCTGTCCTCGTTGCGTTGTTATGTATGATAGTGGTGATTGGGGTCTTGTGGAACGCTTTTGGAAAAGATGTACCTAACGATCTGACGGGAGATACCGTTGACACGACCGAAGATACGTACCAAAAGTCTGCCGCAGGCGAAGAGTCATATATCTGCAAGACCGTAAAGGCGGGAGATAATTATAACCTTTTCTATTCGATACCTCAGGGTGCTTGCGTGATAGTCGGTGTGGACTCTGTTTCTGACAACGGCGAATATATAATTCCCGACAAAATAGAGGGTAAGACCGTTATGGCAATAATGGACGGTGCCTTCTGCGGTGACGCTGTCAAGGATACGGTAAAAAAGGTCATAGTACCGGAGACGGTAAAGCGCATAGACAACGGTGCTTTCGGTGAATGTTATAACCTGACGGATATATATTTCACGGGAGAGTCGATATACGTGTACAAGGATGCTTTTGCCTCGGAGGAAATGCGTAACGGGACTCTGACGATACATTGCTCCTATGACTGTGATGATATGAATATGCGGTATTACAGAGATATCTGCGCTGATTACGGTGCGGAATACGGGGAGTGGCAGCCGTGACGAGAGAAGAATATTTATCCGAGATCCTTTGCAGCTATTCTGTTATAAATCAGCTCAGTAACAAAAACGGATGTAAGGTGCTGAGGCTGAGACACAAAAAACTTGGAAAAGACCTTGTGCTTCGAAGTTACCCCGAGCCCCTTGCCGCATACCGTGAGCTATGTCGGATAAGCTGTGACAATCTCCCCCTTATCTATGACGTGACCGAGCTTGAGGACGGACAGATAGTGCTGGAGGAATATATCGACGGTATGACCGTTGCCGAGGTTATGTCAACGGGCAGATATAAGCGTTTCGGTATTCGCAGGGTTATTACGGCTGTTTGCAATGCCTTGACCGTTTTGCATAACAGAGGACTTATACACCGTGATATCAAGCCCGAAAACGTGATGATAAGCAGTAACGGAAGGATCGTTCTGCTGGACCTTAATGCCTCTCGAAAGGTTACCAAAGCCCAAAAGGATACGATCGTTATGGGAACGGTGGGCTATGCCTCTCCCGAGCAGTTAGGTGTTGCCCAAAGCGACGCAAGGACGGATATCTACGCCGTAGGTGTTATGCTTAACGTTATGCTTACGGGAAAGCATCCCAGCGAAAAGCTGGCGGGAGGCCGTTATGGGCGTATAGTGCATAAGTGTACCGATATCAATCCCGATAACAGATATCAAAGCGCAGAAAAGCTGTTAAAGGTATTATAGACAGTCAGATACATATAAATTGAAAGAAGGTTTTCGCTTCGGCGAAAACCTTCCTTTTCTTTTCTCTTTTCTCTCTTATCTCTTCTCTGTAAAAAGACTAAAATCTTTTTACTTATGCTTCATCCAGGTGCTGGGAGCCAAAGTGAGCAGTATGGGGAATATCTCAAGTCTGCCCAAAAGCATTGCTACCGACAGGACTATTTTGCTCAGGATCGAATATGCCGCATAGTTACCTGATGCGCCCACCATACCGAAGCCGGGCCCGATGTTATTGAAGCAGGCTGTTACCGCCGAGAAGTTAGTTTCCATATCAAAGGGCTCAAAGCTGATGATAAGGAAGATGACAAAGAAGCATATCATATAAACGGCAAAATAGTTGGTAGTACCCGTAAGGGTATCTTCGTCCACCTTTTTGCCTTCAAATTTAACCGTATTTACAGATCTCGGGTGGATAAGCTTTTTTAGCTGTACCCTTACAGATTTAAAGAGCAGTATCATACGGGATATCTTAAGTCCGCCTGCCGTTGAGTTGGCGCAGGCACCGACGAACATAAGCACCAGCAATATTCCCTTTGAAAGACTGGGCCAGAGGTTAAAGTCCTGTGTGGCGTAGCCCGTGGTAGACATTACCGTTGCCACCTGGAACACGCTGTGTCTCAGAGCCTCACCGAAGCCGTCAAAGAGGGGAAGTATATTAAGCGTTATGACGATAGCGGATGCTGATGCTATCGCCAGATATATCCACGCCTCGGCACAGTGCCCCAGATCTCTGAAACGGCGGCAGAGGGAGAAATAATATACGTTGAAGTTAAGACCGAACAACAGCATAAATATACCGATGACCCATTGACAGTAGGGACTGTAGGATGCAATGCTATCACCCTTGATACCAAAGCCTCCCGTACCTGCGGTACCGAGCGCGTGAACTATACTGTCAAACAGGGGCATTTTGCCGCATATGAGCATTATAGTTTCAAGGAGAGTCAGTCCGATATATATAAGATAAAGTATCTTTGCGGTATCTTTTAGTCTGGGTACCAGCTTACCCATGGTGGGACCGGGCATCTCTGCCTTCAGGATATGGATAGAACGGTCGGAGACTGAGTTTGTCATTGCTACCACAAAGACGAGGATACCCATACCGCCTACCCAGTGGGTAAAGCTTCGCCAAAAGAGGGTACCGTAGCTCATCGCCTCTATACGTTCTCCCGAAAGGATAGAAGCACCCGTGGTGGTAAAGCCGCTGACCGTTTCAAAGAAGGCATCGACATATGATGGGATCTCGCCCGACAGCACGAAGGGTAAAGCACCGAGGGCTGAAAAAATCACCCAACTCAGAGCTACTATTATAAAACCCTCACGGGCATATATTGTCTTGTCCCGTGGACGGGATACGGCGGTCAGTAACAGTCCTAAGGATAGGGATATGGCTATGACCACAAGGAAGGAAAGATAACAGTCCTCTTTGTATATGGCAGAAACCAGAAGGGGAAGCAGCATAAGAGCCGCCTCTATACAGACCAGTCTGCCTGTAAAATACATAATAAGTCTACGGTTCACGCCCTCACCGCCTTATTCAAACACGTCGCCCAAGGATGTTATCCTTCTGCCTGCGGCGATAACTATAACACGGTCGTCGGGAAGGATAACGTCGGTTCCTGAAGGAATGATTGTCCTTCTGCCGCGGATGATACCTGCGATAAGAGTGTTGTGACGCAGATTGAGATCCTTTAAGGGAATGTCGAGGAATTCAAAGTCGTTTCTTACGATAAACTCAAGTGCTTCCGCCTTTTCGTCCATCAGGGTGTACAGGGTCTCCATCTCCGCGCCTATAGACATTTCAAGAGCACGGGCGTACTGGCAGAGACGGTCGGAGATTATCTTGCGGGGAGAAACTATAGAGTCAAGTCCCAAGTTCAGGGCCATCTGACAGAGCTCGGGACGGTTTATCTTGGTTATTATCTGAGGAACGTTCTTGGAGGAGGCAAAGATAGAGAGAAGTATATTCTCCTCATCCATACCGGTAAGGGATACGAAGGAGTCCATACTTTCAAGTCCTTCCTCCAGAAGGACCTCACGGGAGGCAGGGTCACCGTTGATTACTACAGCCTCGGGAAGCTGTTCGCTGAAGTTGACACAGCGGTCATAGTCCTTGTCGATTATCTTGACGTTAGCACCTATGTTGATGAGCATCTTGGCAAGATAGTAGGAAGTACGGTTGGCACCTACTATCATTACGTTCTTGGTACGCTTACGCATAAGACCGAGCATCTTGAAGAGCTTTTCACCCTCGGCAGCGGTTGCCGCCATACCGATACGGTCTCCGGAACGAAGAACGAAATTACCGTCGGGAATATATACCTCTTCCCCTCGGCTTACTACGCAGATAAGAAACTTTGCCTTGTATTTCTGGCGAAGCTCCATAAGGGTCTTGTCCGCAAAGGCAGAGTTCTCACGGAGCTTCAGCTCTATCATTTCAAAGCTTCGGCGGGAAAAGGTCTCGATAGACATAGCACCGGGGAGCTTAAGAATATTAAAAAGCTCCTTTGCACACAGGGACTCGGGATTTATGGACATGGACAGCTCAAGGTGCTGACGCATAAAGGCAAGACTGCCGTCGTTATATTCGGGGTTGCGGATACGGGCTATGGTGTGCTTTGCTCCCAATTTCTTGGCAAAAAAGCAGGCAAGCATGTTGAGCTCGTCCGAGGCTGTGACTGCAGCAAACATCTCACAGTCCTCTACCCCCGCTTCCTTCAGCACGTCGCTGTCAGCTCCATTACCGCATATACACATT
>JAZNKU010000322.1:0-1955 GCA_045578685.1 Eubacteriales bacterium | reverse complement strand
ATCGTTTGCGGCAACGGCAAACTGAGTTTTTATTATCATATTGCGTAATACGCTCTGCCTGATAATAAAGCCGTGGTCACCGCGAAGGGCGGGAAGCTGAGGAAAGTCTGCACCGTTCATGGCATATATCTCGAACTCACTCTTGCCGCTGATGATCTTTGCAATATTGTTGGTATCTATATCAAGGGTAAGAAATCCCGAGGGCATTGCCTTTACTATCTGACAGAGCTTCTGTGCATTGATTATATAGTTACCTGCTCTTACGACATCGCAGGTGATCTCCGTGCGGTAACCCTTTTCAAGGTCATATGCGGTAACGACACATACTCCCTCCTCGGAGCAGTTGAGATTAATACCCTCGATTGCGGGAATTGTGTTCTTACCCGAAACTGATCCCAGTGCGGGAAGTATTGCGTCCAGAAGTATGCTCTTTTCAAAAATCGCTTTCATTGTTTGCTCGTCCTTTTTAATTAAAATAAAATAAAATAAGATAAATTAGTAACAGTGGTAGTAGGGGAGTGGGAAACTGTGGAAATCCTTGTTATACCCTTATACTGCGGGGAAATTTTCCTCCACACCCGATGATTGGTTTTCAGGGATAACTTCCACACCCGTTTTTTCGTCCTGTAGGTTATTCACATTTTCCGTCGGAAAAAAAGTTAATAACATGTGGAAAAGGTGTGGAAAACTTTTTAACAAAAAGCAATAACGATTACCTTTGTTCTCTATTGATCAGGCTTCCTCTCCCTTGATCTCACGGATAAGGGAGTTGATCTCTTCCTCATAGATAGAGTTGATCTTTATCTCGTTTTTGACAGTTTCTACCGAGGACATCATGGTGGTACGGTCACGCTTGAATATCTCTCCGATCTTGCCGTAGCTCATATCGGTAAGCTTATGTATAAGGTAAACGCACTTGTGTCTGGAAAAGGCAATAGAGCTTGTTCTCTTCTTACTCTTGATATCGTCAGCCGATATTCCGTCTCTGCGGGAAACTATCTCGATGATGAGATCGGGAGATACGTTTGCCTTGCTCTTTGGAGATATCATATCAGCAACGGCGGTCTTTGCCATTTCAAAGGTGATGGGAGTATTGATAAGGAAGCTCTGTGCACATATCTTGTTGATAGCGCCCTCAAGCTGTCGTACATTGGAGGTAAGATTCTCAGCCAGATAGTTGAGGATATCGTAGGATATCTCTGCACCCTTCTTTGCAGCCTTGTCCTTCATGATAGCTATACGGAGCTCAAGGTTGGGGGGCTGGATGTCGGCAAGGATACCGGACTCAAAACGGTTCTGCAGTCTGTCCTCTAAGGTAGCCATTTCTCTTGGGGGACGATCAGAGGCAAGAATTATCTGTCCACCCTCCTCATATATCGCGTTGAAGGTGTGGAAGAACTCCTCCTGTGTAGACTCCTTACCCGCGATAAACTGTACGTCGTCGATAAGCAGAGCATCAACGGTACGGAAGGTATTTCTGAACTGTGCAGTGGTCTTATTGGTAATAGCTTCGATAAGCTTGTTGGTAAAGTCGTCGCCCTTGACATATACTATCTTGGCGTTGGGGTTATGCTCTCTCATACGGTTCATTATGGCATTGAGCAGATGTGTCTTACCTAAGCCCGAGGGACCGTGGATGAAGAGAGGATTATATTCGTTATCTATGGGGTTGTTTGCTACTGCCATGGATGCGGCGTGGGCAAACTTGTTTGATGAGCCTACGATAAAGTTTTCAAAGGTGTAGCTGTGATTCTGCACCGCCTGAGGTATATCTATCTTTACCTCTGCTTCAGAGGTGGTTTCTGTATTATCTGTAACCGGCTTTTTGCCGCTTGTATAAGCCGACAGGTCGTGGGGACCCTTTTCGCCGTCTAAAACTATTATCTCGGGATCGTATCCCAGTGTACTTACAAGAAACTTTGATATCTTATCCTTATGCTGCTCCTCTATTCCCT
>JAZNKU010000321.1:0-13228 GCA_045578685.1 Eubacteriales bacterium | reverse complement strand
TAAATATATAATAGAAAGATATTTGAAAATGCATCGTATAGAAAAGGTTTACCTGCACAAACGAAATGTTTTTCTATGAAATGTTTGTTTTCGGGCGGATGGTATCCGCCCCTACGGTGCGAATATTTGCAGATCATCTGTAGGGGCGGTTAATAACCGCCCGTTTTGTTTGTGCAACAAAAAACTGCACCCTCGGGTAGTGAGGATGCAGTTTATAATTACTTCATGCGATTATGGATGCAAACACTTGAAAATTTAGCACAAAAAACAAACCGCACCCTCGTGTGATAAAGATGCGGTTTGTAATTACTTTATGCGATTATGGCAGCGGTGACTCACCGCTTATTCGTCTTCGTCGTCGGATGCAACGGGAAGTGCGGATATAATAACCGTTGCCGCAGTGTCAGCAGATACGACGGTATTGCTCTCTGCTCTTGCGGAGAAGATCATAGCTGAGCTTTCGGCTCCGTCGGCTGTTGCTGCCGCTGTTGCTGAGGTTGTCAAAATGGGGTTTTGAATAACACCGGCAGCATCAAGCGTATATACACCGCTCTTTACAGGAAGTCCGTTGTTATTGTCTGCAGAGATGAATATGGTTTCATGAGTTTCACTGGTCACCAATTCACCCGAGTTTTCGTGGAAGAAATAATAATTACCGTTAGAATACACAAGACCCTCTATTCGGGTACCGTTTTCATCGGTTGCATAAATGTGGTTTACATTATTCTCGTCAACGTGATTGTACCAAGTGCCTTTTTCCATCTTGGCATCATCTATAGTGTTCTTTACGATATCGCTACCGAATTTATAATAACCGGGAGTGAAGAGATCGTTTGAATAATATGTATAGAGCGTTCTGTTGGTAGCAAGACTGCCGTCGCGCAGAGCGTAGTAGTAATCGTTGCCTACACGGTAGAGGCCTGTACTGGTCTGCTTTACACCGTCCTTGTAAATGTAATACTTGCCGTTTTCCTGTCTTACTTCCTTTGAGGAGCTGTCGGTTTCGTAAAGCATCTTACCGTCTGCACGGAAGAAGTATCTGCCGGGCTCGATTCCGGATCCGCCGGGAACGGTAACGTAAGCACCCTTGACCATAGTGCCGTCGTCGTTGAAGTAGTAATAGTCGCCGTCGATCTGCTTGAAGCCTGTTACTTTGGCGGTATTATCATAGTAATATGTATTGCCGCCGCCTGTCACAAAGCCTGTTTTTACAAGCTTACCTTCTGCATTAAACTTATAATAGCTGTCGCCGTTTCCGGAGAAAAATCCGTTGCTCTCGGAGGTTGGTACGTAAACGATCTGATCCTTGACTATCTGAAGCGTGGTTAAAGGAGCATAATAATACTCACCGTCTACGGTAAACAAGCCTGCTACAACTCCTCCGTCTAAGCAGTAGGTATCACCGAACCAACCTGTGTAAGGTGTGCTGCAGGAGGTACATTTAACAGTAAATCCGGAAAGCGCATAGGAGTGATCGGTTATTGCGATCTCTTCCTCGTAGCTTGCTCCGCAAAGCGAGCAGGTGTAGGTCATAGTACCGGCTGCAAGACAGGTGGGTGCCTTTGTTACAGCAGAAGAATATTTATGTATGAGCTGTGCTATAGCTTCCGTATAGCTGTCACCGCAGCCTGTACAGGTATAGGTCTTAACGCCCGCCGCCTGGCAGGTTGCCGCTTTGGTTACAGAGGACTCGTAGCTGTGGCTGTGAGAAACCCATTTCGCTACAAGTGTAGCATCTGCTATATCGTCCGAGGTAGGGTAATTCCAGAATTTGTACTGCTGAGTTCCCCAACCGTCATTCCAAAGATATCCGGAAGAGTTTTCACCAGCCTTATCCCAGTACCAGCCTGCAAATTCCTTGCTTGAATGTGTAGGCACGGGGAATCCGCCGATAACGTCGTTGAGATACTGATCATACTCAAAGGTATAGGTGGTAGAGAAGCCGGAGGGCATCGTACCGCCGTTAACGTCAAAGGTGAGAGTATAGGTCTGTGCGCCGGGTGTGGGCTCCTCTACTGCAGGGGGAGCGCCGTAATAGGTACAGTACGCCAAGCTGACCCAACCGGTCACACCGTTATAGGTAGTAAAGCCCCAGTCACCTGAGATGGCTGTAATATTTACTACAGTTCCCTTGGGGACCTGACCGATAACATTGGAGTCAGCAGAGCTTGCCGCATCTCTGATGTTAAGAGGATCGGTGTTAGTGGTAATGGTATACTGACCCAGCTTGGGAGTCCACTGTGCCTTAAAGGTAACGTCCTTTTCCGCGGTAAATTTGTCGGAAAGGCTGAGTGTATAATTATATTCGGAGCAGTACCAGCCGCCAAAATCATAACCCGATCTTGCAGCGGTAGGCATTGAGGGGATCACGGCGCTGTAGCTCTGCTCATCCTTAATAGCAAACACAGAGGTGCTTGACGTTAAAGCACCGCCGTTGGGGTCAAAGGTAAGATAATAATAGGGGTTGATAAGCTCAGCATAGGAAAGGCTGAACCAACCGGATTTGTTGTTATATGTACCGTAGCCCCAGCCGTTTGAAATCTGAGTAACCTCTATCTGAACTCCGTTGGGAAGCACCTGTACTACGGCATTTGACGTGCCTACTCCCGTTCTCATATTGAGAGAGGTAGCTGTGATCTTATATGTGCCGAGGGCAGCCGCAGATGAAGAACTGCCGGTGGTATACTTGGGTGTACCGTAACCAAGAATATATGCGCTGGAAAGTGCATAAGACTTGGTCTGGCACTTGTTGGAGGCGTTACCCTCAATAGTATAAACCGTAGAGGAGTTGGAATTATAAACTATACCCACGTGGGTAGAGTCGGTTACCTGTGCAGTATTGGTACGGAAATATATAATATCACCGCGCTTGGGCACGTAAGAGCCACCGCAAGCAGGAGACCACTGCCAAACGCCCTTATTCTGGAACCACTGCATACCAAGGTCGCAGCTTGCGTGCTTGGTAATAACGGTAGAAGGAATGCCCGCCTGGTTTGCACACCAGGAAACGAACATAGCACACCAGGCACCGGGATTGATACCGTACCAGGCACCGTATTTGGTGTAGTTACCGCTTCCGCCCGAGGTACCTCCCTGCTGAGAGGTGGAGTTACCCTCGGTATAGCCTATCTGTGTTGTAGCGACTGCAATCAGGTCTTCGATCTGATTGCCGGTGTTCGTGTGTGTGTTTTCATATGCCGCAAATGACGCCAGAGGCAGAACGCTGCCTATCATCAGCACACACAGAACTGCTGAGACTATCCTTTTCGTAGTTTTCATGATATTTTCTCCATTTTATGTATTTTGATATATTGATACATAGTAAGTATAACACAGTTTTTGGTAAAAATCAAGTAGTTTTTTTCAAAAAAAGTTAATCTTTTCTTTACGAAAAATAAACAAATACGGCGTACCTGCCAAGCAAGTACGCCGTATCAGACGTATTTAATTATTATCAGTTTTCATCAGAACCGTCGCCGTCATCCTCTGCAGTTTCGGGCAAGGATATTGTCTGTGCGGTATTGATTGCGAGAACCTCTGTGCTCTGTACATAATTATCAAGACCGCTTACGGAAGCTGTATCCGTTACAACTACCGGTACTTCATCGACCGCTGCAGTTACCGCTGCGGTAATCATTTTACCGTCCTCACCGAAGGTATATATACCCGCTTCAAGACCCGCGGAGTTACCCTTAGATACAAACAGAGTCTTATTTCTTACCATTTCGCCGCTGTTTTTCATAAAGAAATAATAGCTGCCGTCTATTTTGGTCGCACCTCTTACATGGAATGCGGAATTGAAATAGTATTTTCTGCCGCTTTCGTCGTCAAGCTCAAGCCAACCGTCCTTGTCCATCCTGCAATCCTGGGCAAAGTATCTGTAAGAGGAAACAAGATCGGTGTTGTTCTTGTATGTATAAAGCTTACGGTCATGGGCAAGACTGCCGTCACGAAGTGCGTAATAATAGTCACCGTCAACCTCGTATAAACCGTCGGTCATCATTTCACCGTCAACGTAGATATGCTTGCCGTTTTCGTCCTCGCCAAGCTCGGGTGCTGAGCCTGCATTGGGATCTCTTTCCCAAAGCGCAGTAAGGGTAATAGACTTACCGAAATCGTAAGGCTGATTATCACCCCAACCGTTTTTCCAGCACATACTGGAATGCTCAAGCCATCTCCAGCCGTTGAATATATAACCGTCTCTTGTAGGTACGGGAAAGCCGCCTATTACGTCATTGAAGAGCTGGCCTCTACCAATAAAGGTATAAGCACTCTTATAGTCCTCGGGCATACTGCCGCCTGCGGGATCGAAGTTTAAGGTGTAAGCGTTGCATTTTATGCTTACGTCATAGGTAGAACCGTTGAGCAGCTCCTTGTCCATCCACTCTTCTGTTCCGATAAGCTCCTCAGAAGTAAAGTCCTTCATTTCCATAAAATTGAGGAGGTCTGTCTGCACACCGTCAACGGTACAGGACTTAAGAATAACATCAAGGAGATCGCCCAACATATAAAAGCTTGTTGACAATGCTACACCGTCTTTATAAATCACACCTATGTAATCGTCATTCAACCACGAATCCTTTGCTATGGTTGTTGCATTGTAAACATATATATCAAAATTATCCGCTGTTTCATCCAATCCTATGTTATCGGATGATGTAGTAAGCTTAGCGGTGTTGGAAAGCGCACTTGTATGCGTAATACCTGCATCCGGATCATAAGTGCCGCCATTAAGGGAAACATTCAAAACTGCAAACCTGCTCCACATAGCACCCGGAAGATTCGGAAGTTCATCATTAACAAAACCGGGACCTGTATGGCTCTTCCATACCGCTTTGAAGGTGAGGCTTTCGTTTCCTGTAAAAGTATCTGAAAGCTTCAGCTTATAGCCTGTTTCTTCGCAGTACCAGCCGTCGAAGGTATAACCTTCTCTTGCAGGGATATCATGCATCCCCAAGCCTCTTACCGCTTCGATAGCAGATTCGTAAGTTTGACCGGAGATTATGGGATATTTGCCGGGCATTCCTTCTCCGTTATTGGGATTGAATCTGATACAGAGCTGCTCGCTTACCTCAAGTTCTTCCCAGCGTGCAAAGAGGGTATGCTTGCTTCTGTTGGTAACCGTTGTATCGGCTGTCACCTCGGAGCCGCCGTCAGCTGCCGTATACCAACCGGTAAATTTGTAGCCTTCACGGGTAGGAACAGGGAAGCTTCCGTAGCTGTCATAGAGAACCACGTACTTTTTACCCTGCGAAACGGTACCTCCGTTAGCATTCAGATCGATGGTGATCATAGTGGGTGACTCGGTGCTGCCGAAATACTCGGACGCTTCCTGCACTTCATCAGCCGTGAAAAAGCGGGCTGAGCGCAATATCACGTAATCACCGTTGTTAACTGTGATGCCGTTTGCCGCTAAAAGATATTGTAAATGTACCGTGTTCAGCGATTCGGTATATGCGGGTATTGCTCCTTGATTCTCTGAACCGTTGGGGTAGGGATATACACCCATATCCAGAAGGTATTTTTTGAATCCGGAATTGTTGTAGGCGCTATGGAACCCCCAGTTGGTCTCAGAACTGATGCCCTTGCGGTTGCCGGCCGTAAACCAGACAACCTGATTCTGAACAGCGGATCGATCCGCTGTAACCACGTTCATATCCAGAACAAGGAAGCGGTATCCCTGCTGTCCTGCTTCGAGCTTGGAATACTCTGAACCAAGTACGGAGTTAGGGTTAGAGCTTGCAGTGTTAGGTAAGCCGTAAGAAATAGAAACGCTGGGGCCGGAATTATAATCACTTACCGTTAATTTAGCTCCGTTAACCGTTTTTTCGGGTCTGGTTTCGGAGAAATTAGTCAGTAGCATAAAGCCATCGTCCGTAGCAAAATTGATGTTTGTAAGATCTGTATTCTCGGAAGGATATTTAATGTCATACGTACCGCGGTTGGTGTCCACGGGGCCTGCGGAAAGGATAACAGAATTCACCACACTTCTCTCAGAGCCGTCGGAAGGTGAGTTTGTTACTGCATAGCCGGCATCGGTCAGTTCAACCATAGTTGTAGAGCCGCCGCCGTCAAGGATAAAGGCGGTATTAAGATCCATATCGTCAGCAAAGTCCCAATAATCATTGAAATCAAGACCTGTGCTGAAGGAGCTCTGACGTCCGTCGTTTGTAATAAACACTACCTTACCGTCGTTTTTGATGCCGACAATAGTAGAAGGATAGTTTTCGGTAGTGCCTGTTTCCCACTTGACACCGTCAACTACAAAGGGCATATGACCGCCTACGGCATTTTGAACATTCTGCCAGCCTTCGGTATTTCTGCCGTATCTTTCGGTAACGGAGAAGTTAAGTGTTACAGAGTTGCCTACCGCGAATTGGTTGAGAAGCATAGTTTTTGTTCCTCTTGCGGTAAGGATGATACGGTTAGCCTGCATTGTGGGATCAGAAGCGGTAGACGAAGAATAGATTCCGGTAACGGTACCGGTAATGGATGCGCCGTGCTTGACTGTATAGTCATAGGGAACGTCGATAACTACCTCGTACGCATCGGACAGAGCATAGTTGTTAAGACAACCCTTATCGGAGTATACAACAAGAGCTTCGTTTGCGGGAAGTCTGTTAAGACCGTCTGCCGCAACGGTTGAACCATTGTAGTTATTGGTAACAGAGATATCAAGCTCAGGACAACCGATCATGGGAACGTGGTCTGCTGTCATACCAAATGACCAGAATTCACCCTCAAAGGGGGTCTCCTGTAGCATATGAGCAGAGGTTATGATCTCTCCGTCATATACATTAAAGCCACGGGGAAGTGTAAGAGCCTTAGTTACGACCGCATCGGAGTAACCTCCATAGGAGGTACAGCTGCCCTCAACACGGGAGTGAGCAGAGGACATCATCCAGAGGTCGCCGTTTATTGCGGCGATAGCTGTTTTGCCTTCGTTATTGGTCGCATTAAATTCGGTAACCGTCTTTAACGTTGTGCGGCTCTGATTGGCATAGTCGCGAGTGTTGGTAACGTCAACATAAAGATCCGCCTGCTTAGGATCAAACTCAACGATATTAAAGTTCTGAGTCTGATACTTCGACGAGCTTGAGGTCTTTATATTGGTGCGGGTAACACCGGGATAAAGAGTCTTTACATCCCTTGATATCTCACCGTCAAGTCCGCTTGAAATCGTTGCGGCATTTACCCACGCCGTCATCATCGGCATAAGCATCAATACGGTAAGAATCAAAGCCGTTATCCTTTTAAAAGCTTTCATTTTCTATCCTTCTTCCTTTAAATTGGTTATATTTATACATAGTGAATTATACCACCGTGTTTTTTATTTTGCAATAGTTTAAAAATAAAACAGATCAAATCATTGTAAATAAACTCATAATGAAATATTGCACAAATGTTACTATCTAAATATATGCATTCATACAAAAAGTGCACTGTTCCGTTGCATTTTACGAAGATTTGTGATAAAATCTCAGGTACTATTGTTATTCTTAGAGGAGCTCTATTATGTTTAATCATTTCAAGCGTTTTATCGGTATGCTGCTTATCGTATGCACGCTTATCCCCCTTACGTCTGTGGGTATGGCTGCATCGGATATGCCCGAGCTTACGGTAAACAACTACACCGTCACACTGACAAATGCCGACGATATCAGAGATATCAGATATGCCATCGGTGAGTACACCACCGTAGCCGAAATAAAAGCTGCCGAGGGCAATGTTGCCCTTTCCAACAAGGTGGTTGTCAACAACACCGTTGACGGTATATTTACTTATACTCTTCCTCAGGTGGGACTCTATACTCTGTGGGTGAGAATGCAGGACGGAACTAACTATTTCCTTCCCTGCGATATGACCGAGATAAACGCTCATGTCAGCTCCTACGGACCGACGGTGACACTTCACGATATGCTTGATATAAAGGATTTCTTTATAGCAAAGGGTAAGTTCGACAGCTATAACGAGATCAAGGCAAACGGCTACATAACGCGTGTTACCGCCGCTAAATTAGGTGACAAGCGAGATTATACCTACATCGTTCCCACCGAAGGAATGCACACCGTGCTGATAAGATATAATGACGGGACAGAGCTGTTTTTCCACGAGGAAATAACCGTTGACAAGCCTGTATTTACCGGCAACGGTCTTCAGGTCATCGTTTCAAACATTCCTGACGTCAAGGTCATCCGTACCGCATATGGTGAGTATACTACACCCTCTGCCATCAAGAGAGCACCCGGTGCAAGAAACTTTTCTGCAAAATCTGACATCAAAGGCTCCGACTCCTATAAGATACAGTATCGCGAGGATGGTCTTGTATCGGTTATCGTTCAGTACAACAACGGTTATACCGAGGCCTTTACCTATAGCGTTCACCACCGTGCTCCCGTAGTTACGGAGGGGGAAAGCTCGGTAAGTTTCTCAAATCTTGAGGGCTTACAGGTTATAAGATATGCCGAGGGTGTTTATGAAACCTCCTCTGAGATCAAAAACGCTCCCGGAAGCGAGTATATCAGACCTGCCTCTGCAGTTGACGGCGTTATCACCGTTGAGCTTATGCCCGGCACCTATAGCTTCTGCGTACAGTATAACGATGAAAGCTACAATTATTATATAATTACCATAGAAGAGCCCATACCTACTGCCACCGCTACCGGAGTTAAGGTTTCAAACGCCTTCTCGGACAATATGATCCTCCAGCGTGATGAAAAGCTCAGCGTATGGGGTACTGCCGATAAGAACAGCGGTACGGTCGTTGTGGAGCTTGGCGGTCAATACGCCGCAGCCGATGTAGATCCGCTGGGTAACTGGAAGGCTGTTTTTGAAAGCACCTTCTCCTACACCACCGAGGGTCAGCCTCTGACCGTTATGTCAGCGGAAGAAAATATCGTATTTAACGATGTGCTTATCGGTGATGTATATTACGCTATGGGCCAGTCCAATATGTTTTACTCCCTCGGTGAGCTTATTATAGACCTTAAGTTTGCCGGCATCTCAAACGAGCTGAAGATTGATTATAATGACAGCCGTGATATGCGATTCTTCCGTGTTTCAAATACCGATTATTTCGATATGACCGGAGATATGGCACAGGGAACACGCACCCTTTACACCGACGTTTACAACGGCGAAAGCTGGATGACCCCCTCGGATATCGGCAAACAGATAATGACCTATGCAAGCAATATGCCCTCTCATCAGTTATATGACCGCGATGCCATAAGTAAAAATGTATTCTCAGCTATCGGTTATATCTTCGCCTATCAGATGACCGAAAACACCGACGTTCCCGTAGGTGTTATCGAAATAGACGCTTCGGGACATCCCCTTATCACCTTTGCTCCCAACGAGCTTGCCGATAAGTGGGGCGACGACAAATACGACGAAGCAACAGGCACCTACTATTACAGCATGGATACCCTGTCCGCTACACACCTTAAGTCAAGATACGCTTACAACCAGCAGATATATCCCCTCTCCAACTTCTCCTGTGCAGGTATCATCTGGTATCAGGGCGAGAGCGACTGGTATAACACAAGAGAGTATCACGGCAGAGGTGCCACCACCTTTGCAGATCAGTTTGCCGAGCTTATGGAGTATTTCAGAGCAACCTTCGGCAACGATGATTTCCCTGTTTATATGTTTGAGTTTGCAACCTGCTACTCAGGTAACGGTGCAAACGCATTTATGGATTTCGGCTCTGTAAAGACCGAGCTGTGTACAATACCCAAGAAGCTTGACGACTGTCATATAGTATCCTCCTCCGACCTTTGGTTTAATACCGGCTGGATCAACAATGTTCATCCCTATATCAAGCATCACAACGCTGCCCGTCTGACCGACATAGTTCTTGCCGATAAGTTCGGCGTAGGTGATATTGAGCTTGTAAGCGGTCCTCTGCTTGAGTCTGTGGAGTACGGAGCTACCAACGCAACCCTTCAGTTCAAGAATGTCGGTAACGGTCTTAAGACCTGTGACAACGCCGAGATACGAGGCATCGAGATAATGGTCAATACCGCAGGTTGCTATGAATGGCGTGATGCTACGGGCGAGATCATAGTAGGCAGAGATACGATAGTGGTTGATTCCAAGGATCAGATCTTCGGTGTAAGATACAACCGTGATCCCGAGGCGGCTTACCCCTACCAGCTTAACCTCTGTAACAGCAACGGTATGCCCTCAATCGCCTTTGTCAACTACAAGGTTAATCCCAAGCAGGCGGGACTTGAATCGGGTATAGTCCGTGACGGCAAGCCCAAGAAGTATTTTACAATGGCGTTTGACGACGGTGTTACACAGGATGCAAAGATAATAGAGATACTTAAAAAGTATGACGCAGAGCACTCCATCACTTTCTATATCAATACAGGTCTTTTAGGTGTAGAATCCGACCTTACCTCTCTCGGTGTATACGGAGTTCAGCATAAGAGATGGAATTTGACAGAGCTCTGTAACGGAGTTTACAGAGGCTTTGACGTAGGTGTTCATACCCTTAACCACCCCGGACTCAGTTCATTCGACAGCAATCCCATGTATCAGAAGATCCAGGTCGAGGGTGACCTTATCAATATTGAGAACATCACAGGCTATCAGCCTATGGGTATGGCATATCCCGGCGGCGACCATCTGGTAAGCAAGGTCACTATAAAGAACATCCTTGAAAACACAAGCATCAGATATGCAAGAGGTACCACATCAACCGGCAACTTCAACCTGCCCACCAATTTTATGATGTGGCAGCCCACCTGTCATCTGGCAGACGGTAACCTCTTTACCTATGCAAACTGGTTCTTAAAGACCAAGGTGCCCTATGACCAGTTATTCTATGTGTGGGGCCACGGCTACGAGCTCGATCAGTTAAGCTACTACGACGAATTTGAAAAGCTTGTCAAGATGATGGCTGAAGCAGACGACGTGGTGCTTGTTACCAATGCCGAGTTCTATCAGCTCTTCAAAAACGAAATTCCTTCAACTTACTAAAAAACGAAGCCGTCGCACAGCGACGGCTTCTTATAAAGAAAAACTATGAAACACATACACTTTTATAAATACTTAAATTACAATAACGCAGACCTTTTTACCTTAGTATGGCTTCCTGATGAAGGTAAGTTCCCTACCGTCATATTCCGCAGTCCCTACGTAGACCATCTGGCAGACTGGGATGAGGAAGAGATATGTAAGCTCAAATATGAGGAGGCACAGAAGTGGCTTGATGCAGGCTACGCTTACGTTTATCAGCATTGCCGAGGCAGGGGTAAAAGCAGCGGTGATTGTATTCCCTATCTGAATGAATGCGCTGACGGACTCTTTCTGCATGACTGGATAAGACAGCAGGATTTCTATAACGGAGAGCTTTTCTTATTGGGTGAAAGCTATACCGCAGCCGTTCATGAGGTAACTGCTCCCTTTGCCGATGATATCAAGGCGGCGGTGCTTAACGTAATGGACCCCTTCAGATATAACGGATACTACCGTAACGGATTTTTCAAGGTGGGACTTCACGGCGGCTGGTATACCGGAATGTACAAGCAAAAGACCATGCCCGACAAGGGTTACGATCCCGCTATGTTCGATATGCTTCCCTTGTCTGAATATAGCGAAAAGGTCTTTGGAGAAAAGGATATTTACTTTGACAATGCTCTTATGCACCCGGATAAAACCGACCCTTACTGGTTGAGCGACGAGGCAGGCGGAGATTATTATAAGGCCCTCTTAGAAACCAAGGTTCCTTTGCTTTTGACTACGGGTTGGTATGATATTTTTACCGGCGGAATCTTTGATTGGTGGGAGGCAATGACACCCGAAACCAGAGCAAACTGTGCCCTCGGAGTCCATGCCTACGATCACGGAGGCAGAGGTGACGGTGAGCCTGTTATATTTGAAAATGCAAGTATATATGAGTTATGTCCGCAGTATTATATCAAGTGGATGGATGCCGCAAGAGGTAAGTGTGAGTTTCCTCTGGAAAAAGGCATGATCACCTATTACAACAGCTTTGGTGAGTGCTGGTGCTGTGATGAATTTGTCAAAGGTACCGATATACTTGAAGTCGGATTTGGCACAAGCGATATCACCTATACCTATGACCCGACAGAGAAGGCATATAAGTTTCCCGGCGGACTTTCCTGCAACTTTGAGGGCAATTATTTTCAGCCGAAAATTGACCGTAATGACGTTATAACTCTCTATACCGATGAATTTACAGAAGATGTTTCTGTAAAAGGTAAAATAAAGCTTAAGCTCACCGTAAAAAGCGACTGTCCCGACACCTGCTTCTACGTAAGAATGAGCCTTTGTAAATCCGAGGGGGATTACGGAATAAGGGATGATATCCAGCAGATATCAAACTTTGATAAGGAATATATCCCCGGAGAAGAAATTACGGTTTCTTATGAATTTGACCCCCATTGCTTTGTGATACACAAGGGTGAAAAACTCCGTCTTGATATCTCGTCTGCTGCAAGAGGCCTTTACGTCAAGCACACCAACAACCGAGGACTTTATTCGGTGCAGACTAACATAAGAGTGGCAAAAAATACCGTTGTCTGCGGCAAATCAAAAATAATATTACCCACATAATAAAATCCCTTTGGCCTTTCGGTCAAAGGGATCGTTTTGTTATATTAACCAAGAACTGTTACGGGAACGTAACCGACAGTAGGTCTGCCGGGCGAGGTACACTCAACCACAAGACGGTTCATTGCATCAACCTGATCGCCTGCGGTTACGGTGAACTCAACCTCGGTGGGCTTATCCTTGAGGAGGTTGTACCAATGACGCAGATATACGCTCTTGTCGGTATCTACGCTCCAGCCGTCGGGCAGTATCCAGTTAAACTGGATATTTCTGGGATCGGGCATGGTGCTCTTAACTATAAACTTGCCCTTAAGTGTACCGTTAGGCTTGATGGTGGGCTCACCCTCAAAGCTTACTCTCACCTGAGCATGGATAAAGTCAACGTCGTATGACCAGGGAGAACGGTCATAGAGCTTCTTTGCAACTCTGGTATCAGAAAGCGCGGGAATGTTGACCTCTGTAAGATCAGACTCGCCCTCTACGATCTCGAGATTTGCTCTGTTGGCACGGAGCATCTCGGGAGCGATCTTCATGATACGGTCGGTAAGCTCGGTACATGTGCCAACACAACCCCATATATCGCCTCTGTTAACAGCAACGGTAATAATACGGTCGCCGATGTGATCCTTCCAGTCCTCGGGGA
>JAZNKU010000320.1:0-3369 GCA_045578685.1 Eubacteriales bacterium | reverse complement strand
GAGCTTGACCGCATTGAGGAGCTGTTCAATGAAGCAAGGGCTTTCATAGCTTCTCAAGGCATAGACCAATGGCAGAACGGCTACCCCGAAAGAAGTATCCTTGAAAAGGATATACTGGATGGCAACAGATACGTTGTTTGCGAGGATGGCAGGATCCTTGCCTCGGTGGGCTTCTTTACGGGAGAGGATCCCACCTATGCCGAGATAGAAGGAAAGTGGATAAACGACTCCACCTATGTGTGCATACATCGCATCTGCGTTGATTCCTCTGTAAGAGGTCTGGGTCTGGGAGGAGTTATGGTCCGTGCCTGCGAGGAGATATGCCGTAAGAACAAGTGCCGCAACATCCGTTGCGACACCCACGAGGGCAACAAGCCTATGAGACGCATGCTTGAAAAGAACGGATTTGTATACTGCGGTATCATCCATCTCGAAAACGGAGATCCCAGAGTCGCATACCAGAAGAAGATGCGCTAAAATCTAATCAGCCTATCCGTAAGGATAGGCTGTTATTTTTTGTCCGCCCTTGCGGGCGGTAAGTGGCACTCCCTTGAGCACCCGGTCATCATCTCTATAGGATGTAATATTATTATATTCATCCAATGTGACGAAAAAATGATAATCCTGTGAGGCTTGATAATTTTTTCGATTTATAGTATAATGAAAGAAGCTTATTTTGGAGGAACGAAATTGGAACAAAGATATATAGAAGCCAAAACTAAATGCTTTGATAAGATATATTCATTTCTCAATGACAGGCAGCGGGAGGCTCTCAAGACTGTAAGAGGACCTCTGCTAGTGATAGAAAGACCGAGAAGCGGAAAAACTACGGTGCTGGTAAACCGTATCGCAAATATCATCCGTTACGGTACGGGATATGAGAGTAAAAATATCCCCTTTGATCTGTCCGAGGGCAATATCGCAGAGCTTGAGATGGCAAACCGTCTGCCCGTGGAGCAGCTTGAAAAATACATGGTCAAATACGCAGAGAACCCCTGTCCTGCCTGGGCGGTGATGTGTATCACCTTTACCAACAAGGCTGCAAACGAGATGAAGGAGAGGCTCGTAAAGGTTATCGGCGAGGAAGCCGAGGAGATATGGGCAGGAACATTCCATAACATCTGCATGAGGATCCTGCGCCGCCATCCCGTAGAGGCAGGACTGGCAAACGGCTTTACCATATACGATACCGACGATCAGAAGAAGCTGGTTACATCCATTATCCGCGACTTCAACCTTGACGACAAGCGTTATGCTCCGAAGGCGGTTATAAATAAGATCAGTAAAGCCAAGGAAGAGCTTATAACCCCCGAGGAGTTTGAAAAAACATTCTCGAAGGAGCTGTACGAAAAAAACATAGCAAGAATATACATCGAATATTCCAAGCGTCTTGAGGCGGCAAACGCCGTTGACTTTGACGATATCATCGTCCGAACCGTAAGGCTGCTGGAAAAGGACGAGGAGATACGCGGCTACTATCAGCGCAGATTTAAGTATGTATGCATAGACGAGTATCAGGACACCAACAAGGCTCAGTTTATGCTGGCATCACTTCTGTCGGGTCATTACAGAAACATCATGGTAGTAGGCGACGACGATCAGAGTATCTACCGCTTCCGCGGTGCTACGATAGAGAATATACTTAACTTCGACCGCGTGTTTGAAGATGCCAAGGTGGTAAAGTTAGAGCAGAATTACCGCTCTACCGCCAACATCATCGAGACCGCAAACCACCTTATCGCTCATAACAAGGGCAGACGGGAAAAGAATCTCTGGACCGCAAAGGATGATGGCGACAAGGTTCTTGTGAAACAGCTGAACGATCAGGCAGAGGAAGCAAGATTTATTGCCGACTCTATCCTTGAGTCCACCGTCAAGAACGGCACCAAGTTCAGCGATCACGCCATACTCTACCGTGTAAACGCTCAGTCTAACTCTCTCGAGGGTGTGTTTGCAAAGAGCGGTATTCCCTACCGAATCTTAGGCGGCACCCGATTCTACGAAAGAAAAGAGATCAAGGATATCGTTGCATATCTTTGTCTTATCTCAAGCACACAGGATAATCTGAGATTAAAGAGAATAATCAACGAGCCCAAGCGTAAGATAGGCGACGCCACCGTTGAGGCGGTGGAAAGACTTGCCGAGATGGAAGGGCTTTCTATGTTCGATGTCATTCAGAACGCCGACAGATATACCGCTCTCGGAAGAGTAGCCGGAAAGCTCAAGGACTTTGCTGATATCATCAACACCTTAAGAGGTATTGCAGAGACAGAGCCTCTGTCCGACCTTGTGGAAAAGACTATAGATATCTCGGGCTACAGAAACATGCTGATTCTTCAGGGTGAGGCAGCCGAGGACAGACTGCAGAACGTAGAGGAGCTTATCTCCAACGCAGTTGCCTTTGAAGAAAGTCATGAGGAGGCTACACTTGCGCAGTTCCTTGAGGAAGCGGCGCTGGTGGCGGATATAGACAACTATGATGCAGATGCCGATGCGGTAGTAATGATGACCATACACTCGGCAAAGGGACTTGAGTTTGACAATGTTTACCTGCCCGGACTTGAAGAGGGACTCTTTCCATCCTTCCAGTCTATAGGCGAACAGGCAGAGCTGGAGGAGGAAAGACGCCTCTGCTATGTTGCCATAACCAGAGCCCGCAAAAAGCTCTGTACCACCTATGTCAAAAACCGCCTTATGTACGGTCAGACCCAGTACAATCAGCCCTCCAGATTTCTCCGTGAGCTGCCGGAGGACAGATGTACGCTTGAACAGCTCAGACAGCGTGAAGCTGCGGTATCGGGCTATGAATATATGCAAAGAAGATCGGCAGTATCCACCTTTGCCCGTGAGGTAAAGCGTCCCGTGGTATCTGCAAGAGCATCCTCTGCCGAGAAGCTCTCGGTAGGCGACGAGGTAAAGCATATCAAGTTCGGTCACGGAATCATCCTGTCTGTAACCGATATGTCGGGGGACTATCTCTATGAGGTGATGTTCGATAACTTCGGAACCAAGAAGCTTATGGCAACATTTGCTAAGCTGACAAAAATATAGATCTGTAAAATAGAATCAGTGGACTTAAGTCCACTGATTCTTTCATTAATTCCGCATTCCTAATTCCGCATTAAAAAAACCCTTGCATAAGCAAGGGTTTTTAATGTTGATTACTCTTCGTCAGAAACTTCTTCCTCAACGATCTCAACCTCAACCTCTTCCTCATCCTCGAGAAGTGCTCTCATAGAAAGGGAGATCTTGTGGTTCTCTTCGTCGATGTCGATGATCTTAGCATCAACAACCTGACCGAGCTCAAGGACGTCAGCGGGCTTGCCGATCTTCTTGTTAGCGATCTGGGAGATGTGAATAAGACCGTCA
>JAZNKU010000319.1:0-2142 GCA_045578685.1 Eubacteriales bacterium | reverse complement strand
TTATCTCGTCAACTCCCGCTATCTTTGCAGGAAGTGCGTTCATAAGAACCGAGGAGGGATAAGCCGCAGTACCGCCGGGAACGTAAAGACCCGCACGCTGTACAGGAAGTATCTTCTGACCGAGGATGATTCCGTCCTCTTTTTCGATACGGAAGCCTTCTCTCTTCTGATGCTCGTGATAAAATACGATATTCTCCTTTGCACGCTCCATAACTGCGATAAACTCGGTATCAACCTGATTCCAAGCCTCCTCTATCTCCTCTTCTGTTACCTCAAGGGAGTCAAGGTCGCATTTATCGAACTTCTTGGCATATTCCTTAATTGCGGAATCGCCGTTTTTTCTTACGTTATATATAATGTCTGCAACTACGTCGCAGATGTCGGGAGAGGATGTGGAACGGATAAAGATATCCTCGTTACGCATACTCTCTTTTTCGTATATCTTGATCATTTGTTACCTTCTACATAGTCTGCTATCTTGCCGACAAGCTCGGTGATAGCATCGTATTTGAATTTATGACTTGCCTTGTTGGCAATAAAGCGGGCGCTTATATCTACGATGTCCTCATAGGGGCGAAGATCGTTTTCGAGTAAGGTCTTGCCCGTCTCAACGATATCAACGATAACATCGGACATTCCGAGGATAGGTGCTATCTCGATAGAGCCGTTAAGCTTGATGATGTCGATATCTCTGCCCTGCTTCATATAATATTCTCTTGCGATATTGGGGAACTTGGTTGCTACGATAAGAGCACGGCTGGTGTTGTCCTGAAAATCAGACTTTGCCGCAACTGCCATACGGCACTTGCCCATACCCATATCAAGAAGCTCGTACACGTCGGGAGAATACTCAAGAAGAATATCCTTGCCGCAGACACCTACGTCTGCAGCACCTCTCTCTACGTATATCGCAACGTCAGAGGGCTTTACCCAGAAGTATCTTACTCCGGTTTCCTCGTTTTCAAATATAAGCTTACGGTTCTGCTCGTGGATAGAGGGGCACTTATATCCTGCTTCCTCAAATATAGCAAGAACCTTTTCGCCCAGTCGTCCTTTGGGAAGTGCTACATTGATCATTATGCATTACCTCCCATTTCCACGATATTTTTGTATTTAAGTCCGTCGGGAAGTGTGCGGACACACTTGATCTTTTCGCCCTTGCGGGTAAGCTCGTCTGCAAGTGCTGACATAGCGACGATATCTGTGGTTTCGTCATATACCACAACGGTGTCAACCTCGTTAAAGTCCTTATCGCAGAGAAGCTGGTCAAGAGCGTCCATATAGATAGCAAAGCCTATTGCACCGCAGTTCTTCTTAAAACGCTTCATAAGATTATCGTAGCGTCCACCTGAAAGAACTCTTGTGGGAACACCGTGAACATAACCTGCAAAGGTGATTCCGTTATAGTAACTTTCATCGGATACCACAGAGAAATCAAAACGGATATGCTCTGCCACTCCTGCAGGGGTAAGAGCTGCAATAAGATCTGCAAGCTCAGCTACAGCTTCATCATTTATATTAAGCTCGGAAAGCTTTTCAAAGGCCGCCTCGGGCTTATCGTAGATAGAAACCAAAGCGATAAGCTTGTCGGTAATATCGGCATCAAGATCCATAGATTTAAGTCCGTGGATATTCTTCTCTGCCATATATTCCATGACCTGCTTCTTTACCTTTGCGGGAATATCCGAAAGCAGGGTTGCCGCAAAGCTCATATGGGACAGATCAAGGATATAGTCAGGGTCAAGCATACAGAGTGACTTTGCCGCCAAGGTGATAACCTCGGCGGTGGCATAGGTATCAACATCACCTATGCACTCAAGACCAACCTGCATTATTTCTTTATATTCGTGGGTTTTGGATGCCACACGGTAGACGTTTTCCGAATAATAAAGCTTCTGCAGACCGTTTTTTTCGGGATCTGTGTTCTTGACTATAGACAGAGTAACGTCGGGCTTAAGAGCCAAAAGCTTACCGTTGGTATCGGTAAAGGTTATTACGTTGTCGCTTACAAGAAAGTTCTTGTTTGAAGCATATAGGTCATACTCCTCAAAGCGGCTCATTCTGAACTTACTGTAGCCGTAAGAGCCGTAAAGCTTTTTGAAGGCATAGACCGCTGCTTCGTCGTTTTTAAAATTAATATCT
>JAZNKU010000318.1:0-5512 GCA_045578685.1 Eubacteriales bacterium | reverse complement strand
GCACCTTCGACAGTGACAAGACCAACGAGATCCTCGCCGCCGAGCTTCAGCGTCACGAATATGCCGTTATCCCCGGCTTTTACGGCTCCATGCCCAACGACACCATCAAGACCTTCTCCCGCGGCGGCTCTGACATCACAGGTTCTATCGTAGCAAGAGCGGCTAAGGCTGATATCTACGAGAACTGGACCGATGTTTCAGGTTTCCTGATGGCTGACCCCAGAATTATTGAAAATCCCCAGGTCATCGACACCATTACATACAGAGAGCTGCGTGAGCTCTCCTACATGGGCGCTACCGTTCTTCACGAGGACGCTATATTCCCCGTTCGTATCGCAGGTATTCCGATCAATATAAAGAACACCAACAATCCCACCGACCGCGGCACTATGATCGTTCCCGTAGCAGAGGAGACTGCTGCCAAGGTCATCACCGGTATCGCAGGCAAAAAGGGCTTCAGCGTTATTACGGTTGAAAAGGATATGATGAACTCCGAGCTTGGTTTCGGCAGAAGAGTTCTTGAGGTTCTTGAAAACGAGGGAATCTCCTTTGAGCACCTTCCCTCGGGTATCGACACCATGAGCGTTATCGTAAACACAGCGGCTCTTGAGGATAAGCGTACCCGCATCATCCCCCAGATCTGCAAAGCAACAGACCCCGACACCATCGCTATCCACGACGACCTTGCTCTTATCGCAGTGGTTGGCCGCGGCATGGTTTCATCCAAGGGTGTTGCGGCTAAGCTCCTTACCTCTATCGCCAAGGCGGATATCAATATCCGTATGATCGATCAGGGCTCCTGTGAACTTAACATCATCATCGCAGTTGATGCTGCAGATTTTGAAAAGGCTCTGCGTGCTATCTATGCTGAGTTTGTAGGCTGATGGACCTCTGGAAATATTTAAAAAACACAGATAAACCTAAAGTAATATACGGCATGGGAAACGGAGCGGATAAGATCCTCTCCGTTTTCTCGGATTATGGTATAGAGTGCTCGGGTATATTTGCCTCTGATGATTTCTACCGTCCCGGAAAGACTTTTCATAATATGGCAGTGGAGAGATATTCCGACTTTTGCGAAAGATACGAGGATTTTATAGTCCTTGTGTCATTTGCCACCTCCCTTTCCGAGGTGAGAGAAAATATACTCCGAATAGCCGCCGAGCGAGAGCTCTACGCTCCCTGCGTTCCCGTCTACGGTGACACGCTTTTTACCGACGAATACTACGAGGAGCATAAGGTTGATATAAAGTCGGCAAAAGAGCTTCTCTCGGACGAAAGATCAAAAGAAATATTCGATAATATAATCTCATACCGTCTGTCGGGTAAGCTCGAATACCTCTTCAAGGCAGAAAGCGATCCCTCGGAGATATGGGAAAGCATTATTCATCCCGAAAGATATATCAATATTGCAGACTGCGGTGCGTATACGGGAGATACGGCAACAGAGTTTATCGAAAAATGCCGAAATGTAAAAAAGATATACGCCCTTGAGCCCGACCCCAAGAACTTTAAAAAGCTCTCATCTATAGAGGATGAGCGTATCATCCCCGTAAACAAAGGTTCATGGGACAAATGCGAGACGGTGGAGTTCAATATGGGAGCAGGCAGGGGTGCCGCTCAGGGTAAGCAGGGCAAAACGGTGTTGCTTGACTTTGATAGTCTTGACAATATCGTAGGCAACGAAAGCATCGACTATATCAAGTATGATGTTGAGGGTGCCGAGGATAAGGCTCTTACGGGAAGCAAAGAAACAATAAAACGCTGCTCTCCCGACCTTCTGATCTCACTTTATCACAGAACAGAGGATATTTTCACACTTACAAAAAGAGTGCATGATCTCTGTCCCCACCATAAGCTTTATTTAAGAAGATTCAGTTATATCCCCGATTGGGATATAAATCTATACGTTGTATGCGAGGATAAAAATGATTAAGAAAATTACGGCATCTATCATTGTAGTTTTAATGGTTTTATGTGCTCTTCCCATCAGTGCAAACGTTATCACCGAGGAGGGCAAGCTTCCCTTTTCGGATGCACAGAGCGGCTGGTTTGTTCCCGCGGTGGAGTTCTGCTATGTCAACGGTATAATGTCGGGTAAGTCAGAACACGCCTTTGATCCCAAGGGCAATACCACCCGTGAGCAGATGATGACCGTGCTTTCTATGCTGGACGAGGATAGCTGGGTCTATCCCCAGTGCTCCTTTGAGGATGTAAAGGAGGGGGCGTGGTATGCTCCCTATGTCAACAAGGCTGTAGCAAAGGGCTACACCAGCGGCATATCAGATACCCTGTTCGGTATAGGCAAGACCCTTACCCGACAGGAGGCTGTCACCCTGATGTACAACTATACCGTTTCCTCGGACAGAGAGGCACCCGTAAACGGTGATCTCAATGTTTTTTCGGATGTCTCGGATGTAGCAGATTGGGCACTTGACTCCTTTGGCTGGGCGGTAGGCAAGAGTATTATCGCAGGCAGTAACGGAAGGCTCAATCCCCGTAACCCCATCACCCGTGCCGAGCTTGCTCAGATGATAAAGGGCTTTGGCGAAGCGGTAGTCTTTGCCGACTGCGACCACAGTTTTACCGAGGAGAGCTGCACCCTGTCCGCACAGTGTACCCTCTGCGGCTTGAAGAAGGGTCTGCCCGCAGGTCACAGCTGTCCCATACTCAACTGTACCGTTGGCAGCCAATGCGATAGCTGCGGCGAATTTATATCTCCCAAGGGTCACGTCTATGAAGGTGCCGACTGTACCAAGCCTATGACCTGCTCGGTTTGTAACGGCAGGACCGGAGAGATCTTCGGTCACACCACCGACTGCGGTGTCTGCGCAAGATGCGGTATCGAAATATTTGAAAACAGCTACGATAAGTTCGTTTATTATATGGAGGAAAAGGGAATGACCGATGCGTCATGGCCCGGCTGTAAATTCCTTATGGCAAACGTAACACATCCCGACGGCGGCACAAGTACACAGTACGTTAAGCATTACAGAACAATGGACCGTACTGTCTTTGAAATAATATACAGGTTCGCAGGTAGTAATCATACCGTCAGAACTACCATAACCATGGACTTTAAGCCGGGAAGCACTTATCACGTGGAAAGCTACTATTCCAAGACAGGCGATCTGCAGCATGCCGATTACTACGGCTCGGGAAACATCACCGCAGCCGGCGCCTCCTTTAAGCTTGAGGGCTACAGCGGAGACTCCGCTTACCGTAAGCAGTTTGAGGATGTAACAAAGGGAACTCTTCTTCTCAACCTCGATGCTTCAAACACACTTATTAAAAAATATACCGGCGTTTCTATGTCCGACTTCGGCTTTACCGACTTTAACTGAGAGGAATTATTATGGCAAGAGAATTTGTTCGTGAAAACTACACCATGCTCTGTGACTTCTACGAGCTCACTATGGGCAACGGATATTTCTGTGCGGGACTTGGAGAACGCATCACCTATTTTGACCTCTTCTTCCGAAAGGTTCCCGACAACGGAGGCTTTGCTATAGCGGCAGGTCTTGAGCAGGTAATCGAATATATCGAGGCACTCAACTTTACCGACGATGATATCGAATTTCTCCGCGGCAAGGGTTGCTTCAGCAACGAATTTCTTGAATATCTCCGCAACTTCAAGTTTACGGGCGACATTTATGCAATACCCGAGGGTACACCCGTGTTCCCCCGTGAGCCCCTTATAACGGTACGCGCTCCTGCAATAGAGGCTCAGTTTATAGAGACATTTCTCCTCCTCTGCTACAACCACCAGTGCCTTGTAGCAACAAAGGCAAACAGGATAGTCCGTGCTGCAGACGGCAGACCGGTAAGTGAGTTCGGCTCCCGCCGTGCCCACGGTGTTCAGGGTGCCCTCATGGGAGCACGCGCCGCATATATCGGCGGTTGTGCAAGCACAGCCTGTACCATAGCAGAGCAACAATTTGGCGTTCCTGCAGGCGGTACCATGGCTCATTCATGGATACAGATGTTCGACTCGGAACTTGAGGCGTTTGACACCTACTGTAAGTTCTATCCCAACAACCCTTGCTTACTTATCGATACCTACAACGTTCTCAAGAGCGGTGTCCCCCACGCCATCGAGATATTCAAAAAATACGGAATCACCAAGTGTGCGGTGCGTATAGACTCGGGCGATATCACCTATCTTTCAAAGAAGACCAGACAGATGCTCGACGAGGCAGGTCTTACCGAATGCCGTATCATCGTCTCCAACTCTCTTGACGAATACATAATCCGCGATATCATCCGTCAGGGTGCTCCCATAGACGCCTTCGGTGTAGGTGAGCGACTGGTAACGGCCAAGAGCGAGCCTGTGTTCGGAGGTGTTTACAAGCTGGTTGCTGTTGAAAGAGATGACGGGTCTATCAAGCCCAAGATCAAGATAAGCGAAAACTCTATCAAGATCACCACGCCTCATTTCAAAAAGACCTACCGTATATACTCCAAGACAACGGACAAGGCTATCGCAGACCTTATGTGTCTCCACGATGAGGTGATAGACGAATCAAAGCCCCTGCTTATCTTCGATCCCGACAATACCTGGAAGGAAAAGGAGATAACCGATTTCTATGTAGAGGAGCTCCAGAAGCCTATATTCATCGGCGGTAAGCTGGTATACGAGCGCCCCACCACAGAAGAGATAAGAAACTACTGCCTTGAACAGATAGAAAGACAGTGGGATGAGGTAAAGCGTTTTGAATATCCTCATAACTACTATGTGGATATGTCCCAGAAGCTCTGGGATTGCCGCCACGAGCTGCTTCGCCGTGCAAGCAGAAGAATGGAACAAGATTAAAAGGGACCCTCGGGGTCCCTTTTTTTGAATTCGGAGTGCGGAGTGCGGAATTCGGAGTTATGGTGGATTTTCTCCCTTTTGGTCGAAAATCTTCATTTGATTCTTCATATCTTTGATTTAATAACTTATGCTGTTCATTATTATTTGTTATATTTGTTTGATTAAACAATAGGAATAATAAACTTATATAATCTAATGAAATTTTTGTTGCATTACTGCAACAAAAATCCCCTTAATTCCGCACTCCGCATTCCGCATTCCGCATTTTATAGGCTTTCGCCTTTGATAAGCTCCCAATATTTCTTTGCTGCCTGCTCGGTCTTGTTGTCACCGAAGCTGTAATATTTTGCTCCTCTGAGATCATCAGGCAGGTACTGCTGCTTGACATAGTGTCCCGGATAATCGTGAGGATACTTGTAGTTATCGTAGCGGTTGGAGGGACGCATATGAGGTGGAACGTTCTGTCCCTTTCCCTTCTCGATATCGGCAGCCGCCGCTGCGTATGCCGCATATGCGGTGTTGGACTTGGGTGCTGTTGCTAAGAGCAGAGCAGCGTTTGCAAGAGGGATACGAGCCTCGGGCATACCGAGGTCAAAGGCAGACTGAACACAGGCACGCACGACAGATGCCGCCTGAGGATAAGCGAGGCCTATATCCTCACTTGCTATGACCTGAAGCCTTCTGCAAACGCCTATAAGG
>JAZNKU010000317.1:0-4919 GCA_045578685.1 Eubacteriales bacterium | reverse complement strand
TCACTTAATACCGAAAAGTCTCTTGGCATTCTCGGTGGTTGCCGCACAGAATTCCTCTACGTCCATACCCAGCACGTTGGCTGCCGCCTCTGCTGTGTACTTCATATAAGCGGAGTTGTTGTCCTTACCTCTCTTGGGTACGGGAGCAAGGTAGGGGGCATCTGTTTCTATCATTATTCTGTCAAGGGGCACTGCCTTTACCGCTTCGAGAATCTTTGAAGCGTTTTTGAAGGTTATTACTCCCGAAAAGGAGATATACCAGCCTCTCTTGACAAGCTCCTTTGCCATCTCGGCAGAGCCTGAAAAGGAATGAAACTCACCAATTACCTCGGGGTATTTTCTTACCATATCCATACAGTCACCGTGAGCTTCACGGTCGTGGATGGCAACGGGCATTTTAAGTCGGCTTGCTAACTGCATCTGCCATTCAAACCACTTTTTCTGTGTTTCACGATCGGAAAAATCATAATGATAGTCAAGACCTATTTCGCCTAAGGCTACGCATTTTTTCTCACGGAGCAGTCCTTCCAATTCAAAAAGCGCCCTGTCCTTATCTCCTGCCCTGCTGCTGTCGTGGGGATGTATGCCTGCGGTAAAATAGAATTGGGGATATTTCTTTGAAAGCTCAAGTCCTGCCTTGGAGGACTTTATACTACAGCCTGCATTGATGATATTTCTGATATAGCCGGTGTTAAATACACCGGCTATAATTTCATCTCTGTTATCATCGAACCTGCTGTCATCGTAATGAGCGTGGGTATCGATAATTTCCATTTAGCAAACTCTTTCTCCGTTGGGGGTCTCGGGATCAAGGAAGATAACACGGATGGTCTCTTCACCGCTTGCAAGGATCATACCGTTAGACTCAACGCCGCAGAGCTTTGCGGGCTTGAGGTTGGCAACCATAACCACCTTCTTGCCGATAAGGTCCTCGGGCTTATAGAACTTTGCAATACCCGAAACTACCTGTCTCTTCTCATATCCGAGATCAAGCTGGAGCTTGAGAAGCTTCTTTGCCTTGGGGATAGGCTCAGCCTCTACCACCTGTGCGGTACGAAGCTCTACCTTCTGAAAATCCTCAAAGCCGATGATAGCAAGACCCTCAGGCTTTTCGATTGCGGGAGGCTCGTTTGCCTTGATCTCCTCTTCGATCTCTGCCAGCATCTTTGCCTCGTCTATTCTTGCAAAGAGCATCTGTGCTTCGCCTACTGCCTTGCCCTCTTCGAGATTGCCGTACTCAAGGGACTTGCACTCGGTATTAAGCTGTGCAAGTATCTTCTCACTGGTCTCGGGAAGGAAGGGATAAAGGAGGTTTGCACACACACGGATAGACTCAAGGAGGTTATACATTACAGAGCCGAGACGGGGCTTGTCCTCTTCGTTCTTTGCAAGAACCCAAGGAGTGGTCTCGTCGATATACTTATTGGCACGGCGAAGTGCGGTAAATACTGCGTCAACTGCATCTGCAATGCGGTACTCGTCCATATTCTTGCACATAGCGTTCTTGCCCTCTTCAACCGCTGCGATAAGCTCACGGTCAAGGTCGGTTATCTCACCACGGGCAGGAACGATACCGTCAAAGTACTTCTTGGTCATAGCGATGGTACGGTTAACCAGATTGCCGAGATTGTTTGCAAGGTCGCTGTTATATCGTGCGATAAGGTTCTCGTAGGTGATGGAGCCGTCGTTATTGTAGGGCATCTCGGAGAGCACATAGTGACGGGTGCCGTCAACACCAAAACGCTTTACAAGATCATCTGCGTAGATAGTGTTTCCCTTACTCTTACTCATCTTGTCTGTACCGAAGAGAAGCCAAGGATGACCGAATACCTTTTTAGGCAGAGGTTCACCCAGAGCCATAAGGATAATAGGCCAGTAGATAGTGTGGAAGCGGAGAATGTCCTTACCGATGATATGAACATCAGCAGGCCAGTACTTGGAGTAGAGCTCACCCTTCTCGTCGATATCATAACCAAGAGCTGTGATATAGTTTGAAAGTGCGTCTATCCAAACATAGATAACATGTTTGTCATCAAAGGTAACGGGAACACCCCACTTGAAGCTTGTTCTGGAAACACAGAGGTCCTGAAGACCTGCCTTTAAGAAGTTGTTTACCATCTCCTTCTTGCGGGATTCGGGCTCGATGAAGCCGGGGTTTTCCTCAATGTGCTTCATAAGTCTGTCCTGATAATCACTCATCTTGAAGAAGTAACCCTCCTCCTTGGTACGCTCTACAGGTCTTCCGCAGTCGGGACACTTGCCGTCCACGATCTGTGTGTCTGTAAAGAAGGACTCGCAGGGTACACAGTACCAGCCCTCGTATTCGCTCTTATAGATATCGCCCTGATCATAGAGCTTCTTAAATATATGCTGAACCACCTTTTCGTGATAGTCGTCGGTTGTACGGATAAAGTGATCGTAGCTTGCACCTACCATATCCCAGATATCCTTGATGGTAGCGGCTACATTATCAACATACTGCTGAGGCTGGACCCCTGCTTCCTTTGCCAGATCCTCGATCTTCTGACCGTGCTCGTCTGTACCTGTAAGGAAGAATACGTCGTAGCCCATCATACGCTTATATCTTGCGATAGCATCGGTCATAATTACCTCGTAGGTATTGCCGATATGGGGCTTACGGGATGCGTAAGCTATGGCGGTGGTTATATAAAACTTTTCTTTTTCCATTATTTAACCCTCCATTTTTCTTAATTTTGTCAGTAATGTATCAAAATATTCGGGCAGATCGCTTGTGAAGGAAAGGCTCTCACCCGTGATGGGGTGAACAAAGCCAACCGTCCTTGCATGAAGGGTCTGCTCCTCAATTATACTCTTATTTTGTAATTCAAATTTGGTCTTGCCTGCTCCGTAGAGAGTATCGCCTAAAACAGGGTGTCCCACACTTTTGGAGTGAACTCTTATCTGATGTGTTCTGCCTGTCTCGAGCTTTAACTCTACATGGCAGAAGCCGGAAAAACGCTCAAGCACACGGTAATGGGTGATCGCTTCTCTGCCGTCCATAACGATAGCCATCTTCTTTCGGTCTTCGGGATGTCTGCCGATAGGCGCATCTATTGTTCCCTCGTCCTCCTTAAGATTACCTACAAGGATCGCCTCATAGCGTCGCTCAAAGCTGTGATCCTTTATCTGCTCTGCAAGTCCAAGGTGGGCTTCATCTGTCTTTGCGATCATCAGAAGTCCGCTTGTGTTCTTGTCGATACGGTGAACGATACCGGGTCTTATCACTCCGTTGATAGACGATAGCCTGCCCTTCATATGATAAAGCAGAGCGTTCACAAGAGTTCCGGTGTAGTTGCCCGGTGCGGGATGAACTACCATTCCCTTCGGCTTATTGACTACGGCTAAATGCTCGTCCTCATAAACAATATCAACGGGGATATCCTCGGGGATACAGTCAAGCTCGGTAGGCTCGGGGAGCTCTACCACAATGGTATCGTTATTCGAGATCTTATAATTCTTCCTAACGGTAGAGCCATTAACCAAAGTATAGCCGTCCGCCAGGACCTTTTGAGAAGCGGAACGGGTAAGTCCTGCCCGTTCCGCCACAAATACGTCTATACGCTTACCGATATCAGCTTGTTCAGCCTTAAAGGTCAGTTGTGACATCGTTGTTTTTCCTCTTATTTTTATATTCTTCTGCGATAAAGATTATCACCAGAAGAAATGCACCTACACATACAAAGCTGTCGGCTACATTGAATATCCACTTCCAGAAAGGAAGGAATCTTACATCTACAAAGTCGATAACATAACCCAAGGCTATACGGTCTATCATATTACCGATACCGCCGCCCACGATAAGTGCTAAAGTTATGACCGTGGGATAGCTCATTGCTTTTCTGTTAGAGATAACGTAACAGGTGATGATGACTATCATGACCACCGAGGCCACCATAAACACCCATCTGGCACCCGTCAGACTGCCAAACGCCGCACCTCTGTTCTGTATATAGGTAAAATCAAGCACTCCGGGGATAACGGTAATGCTATCCCCAAGTGCAATATTCTTTACACAAAGAATCTTTGTAATCTGGTCAAGAGCAACACATACAAGAGATATGATGCCCAGCCAAACTACCTTTAACCAAGAATTGCCGCGCATCTCTTGCACAGATAACCTTCCTCGGTCTTTGTGCCGTCGGTGGAGTGCATCCAGCAACGGTCACACTTTTCGCCGTCTGCTACCGCAACCTCTACCTTGAGCTCGTCGGCATCATGCTCGCAAAGCTCAACCTGAGAAACGATGAATACGGTCTTAAGCTCGTCACCGAAGCTACGAAGAACTGCAAGCTTGTCAGCGTTAGCACTGATCTTGATCTTAGCCTCAAGAGACTTACCGATGAGCTTAGCCGCTCTTGCCTCCTCAAGCGCCTTCATTACATCGTCACGCATATCAAAGAGCTTGTTCCAATGAGCCTCGATGTCAGCAAATGCGTACTTTTCCTCATATACGGGCATATCGTTGAGAAGAGCGGAACGAACATCGTCACCCTCTGCGTGTGCCATTGTAGCCCAGATCTCGTCTGCTGTGAAGGAGAGGATAGGAGCGATCATACGGGTAAGTGCGTTAAGGATAAGATACATAGCGGTCTGAGCACTTCTTCTTTCCTTACTGTCCTTGCGCTCTACATAGAGTCTGTCCTTAACGATATCGATATAAAGCTTGGACATATCGATGGTGCAGAAGTTTGCAACATCGTGGGAAAGAATATGGAACTCATAGTTATTATAAGCCTTGTTTACATTAGCAACAAGCTTGTTCATACGGGCAAGTGCCCACTTGTCTATATTGGTAAGTTCGTTTACGTCGACCATATCCTTGTTGGGATCAAAGTCGGTCTCGGGTGTACCGATGTTAGCCATAAACATTCTTGCGGTATTTCTGATCTTACGGTAGA
>JAZNKU010000316.1:0-4876 GCA_045578685.1 Eubacteriales bacterium | reverse complement strand
GTAGCCCCTCAAATTAAAAGTTTTCTTAATTTTTTAATTGCATCATCAATTGAACGTTTAACAGGCATCTTTGTGCATCCATCAAGTTGCGCGATTTGCTCATATGTATAGTCATAAAAATAATACAGTATGACTCTTTTTCGTTGTACTTCTGTCAGCTCAGGCAATGCAGCATGGAGCTCTTCAGAAAGTATTCTTTTCAATACTGATTCTTCTGTGATGTCTTCTGAAAAGGCTTCTATATTATCCATTGAAGCGTGATGACGCTCTGATTCATTTAGATATGACAGATCTTCAAGCTCAAAGCTGTTGAATTCATTGAAAAGAGATTCTTCTATTTCAATGGTATGAGAAACTTCATTTACATCATTGAACTCAACGAAATACTGGGGATTATCAGTATCAATCCCTATTGAATAGATTCTGTAGGGGTTATCTTTATCTCTGCGCCTTTTCGGTCTGGGATCTACTTTTTGCGGATATTTCTTATCCATCTTTATTTCCTCCGTTTTTGATTTGAAATTTTGACCAATCCAAAACGAAGGTGGCGGTCCTCTACAACGAGGAATACAGCTTTGAGAAGTCTACGGACAAGTTCTACTTAGCGGACATCAGTACCAACATGGTACAGTTCTTCACCGACGTCAACACAAACGCCAAGGCTGAGCCCGAGCTTCCTGAGCCTCTTCAGGGCACGATGTACTATAAGGTAGTTCTCAACAACTACGGCAGAGAGGTGGAGTATAAATACTACTTCTCCAAGCAGCCCGAATACTGTTACTATCTGGACGCTGACGGAAAGTGCTTCTCAATTGACCGTGATTATGCGGCGGCGTTCCTTAACTCTCTCTACGGCAGAAGCGTGTTCGACAACGCTACTCTTCCCGTTATGACCACCCCCGCAGGCGAGATAATCGAGCCTACCGAGATCAAGTGGACATACCTTGCAGTTGACGATATGGCTCCCACCTATACCGCAAAGGACAAAGGCGAGGACGAAACGGTATACAACATTGCCGAGCAGGTGGCTGTAGCATTCAGCATCCCCGCAGGCGCGGTGAATGTAAACGTTACCTCCGCTGAGGGTGAGTTATACAACGGTCTCTATGAGAACCTTGCATTTGCTAACATCCCCACCAACACCGAGCTTGACGTAAAGGTGGATGCCAAGTGGTATCAGACCGAGGACAGACAGAGCGAAGGCGAGGCAACCTACAGCTTTAAATGCCGTGTAACAGACAAGCCTGTATTTACTCTTGATCAGAACGGCGAAACTCTTATACCCGGCGGATTTGTAAACATCACAGGTAAGAATGTGGTAAGTAATCCCGAAGATGTAGTTGTGACCGTCACTCCCTCTCTTAAGTCAGAGCCCGTATTCTATAAGGACCGTCACTATGTGAGAGCTCTTCTTCCCGTACCTCTCGGTACCGAAGCAGGCAATTATACAGTTAAGATCATTGCCGACGGTGTAGAACAGAGCTTTGAGTTTACGGTAAGTGAAAAGAATTATTCCACCAAGTACGAGGATGTTTCCTCCACACTTCTCAATGACGATAATATAGCTGCCTTTGACGAGGCTATGAAGGATATCCTTACCGCAAAGAGCGAAACAAGATATTTCGATAAGGGATTCATATATCCCGTAAATGACAGCGTCGTAGCCTCCGGCTTTGGCAGACCTACACAGACTGCCGACGGTTATCAGTATATCAACAACTGGGTACGCGTGCTTACCTCCTCCGGCTCAAACGTGCTTGCAATGAACGCAGGTAAGGTAGTATACGTAGGAGAGCAGACCATAACCGGCAAGACAGTCGTTATCGACCACGGTCTCGGACTTATGTCGGTATACGGAAATATGACAAGCACCTCGGTAAATGTAGGTGACGTGGTTGCAACAGGCGATACTCTCGGTATCAACGGCAACAGCGGTTATACAGACGGAAGTCTGGTTTCGGTAGCACTGGTTATAAACGGCACCTACGTTTGTCCCTACGAGATCTGGGATGACGAAGGTATCGTATTTACCGAAGAGCAATAACACACAAAGGGCGGTTAACATCCGCCCTTAAATATTCACAGGAGCAATCTGTATTGAAAAAAATTATAAAGAAAATGTTTACGGTATTAATAATTATAGCTTTAGTCATCGGTATTGCCCTTGCGGTATACATACTGACAGGACTTGATAATTCTCTGACTCTGAGAGAATACAGCTTCAAAACCGACAAGGTGACAAATCCTATCAAGATTGCCTTTGTATCCGACCATCACGGCTCCGAGTTCGGTGAGAACAACAGCGAGCTTATGGATATGATAAACGCATCCGACCCTGATGTTGTTCTGCTTGGCGGTGATATGTTCGACGAGCCCGAGTTCGTTGATATAGAAAAGGATCTTATCTCACAGCTCACCGAAAAATATGAGGTCTACGGAGTGCTTGGAAACCACGCCTACAAGATGGATGAGTATACCGCCGACGACCTGCGTAAAATATATGCTGAGCTTGGCGTTACCCTCCTCACCGAGGACTGCAAGGTGCTTATGCTTAACGGCGAGAAGATAAATATCTGCGGTATGGACGTTTATCCCGAAAACGAAGGCTTTGAAGATCGTATCGACAAGGCTCTTGCCGATACCGATAAGGATGCATATACCGTTATGCTCTACCACCGTCCCGACAAGTGGGAGGAGTTCAAAGGCAAGGGCATCAACCTTATGCTCTCGGGTCACACCCACGGCGGACAGTGGATAGTTCCCGGTGTATTCAACGGCATCCTTGCTCCGAATCAGGGATTCTTCCCCAAGTACGCAGGAGGACTTTATGAGTTCGATGACGGAATGAACCTCATCGTTTCAAGAGGACTTGCCATAAAAAACACTATAGTTCCGAGGGTTTATAATCCGCCGGAGCTTGTGGTTATAAAAATAGAATCGGACAGATAACTCTGTCCGATTTTTATATCTTGAAGCTCTCGGGTAAAAGCTCTTTTAAGGTATGGCTTTTTATCTCCTTTGAATCTGTTGTGATTATCTCAAAATCTCCGTCGCAGAACTCTGCCATTACCTGACGGCAGACACCGCAGGGGTAACAGAAATCACTTATTTTTCCGTCCTTGCCTCCCACGATGGCAATAGCCTCAAAATCGCTTTTGCCCTCGCTTACCGCCTTGAAAAAAGCGGTACGCTCGGCACAGTTGGTGGGAGAATAAGCGGCGTTCTCGATATTACAGCCTGTGTATATCTCGCCGTCACCGCAAAGCAGAGCCGCACCTACCTTAAAGCCGGAGTAGGGGCTGTAGGAGAGCTGCATAGCCTCGTATGCTTTATTTATAAGTTCTTTTTTCATAATATCAGATCCTTAAACGAATTTCCCTCGAGACCGTTTTCTACATCAAATATATCGCAAACCGTTTTTGCGATATCGCAGAAGCCCCTGCGCGTTCCTAAATTCACACTCTTAACAGCCTTGCCGTAGATAAGCAGAGGGACATCCTCGCGGCTGTGGTCGGTGGAGGGTGTAGAGGGGTCGCAGCCGTGGTCGGCGGTGATGATAAGCATATCATCATCCCTCATCCTCTCGGTGAAGGTGGGAAGCCACTCATCAAAATCAGTTATTCCCTTGGCATAGCCCTCTACGTCGTTACGGTGTCCCCAGAGAGAGTCAAAGTCAACTAAATTGACAAAGCAGAGGCCGTTGAAGTCGGCATCGAGATATTCAAGGGTCTTTGCCATACCCTCTGCATTTGACTTTATGGCATTTCGTGAGAAAACGCCTCTGCCGTCAAAAATATCGTATATCTTGCCTACCGAAGGGGTATCAAGCCCCGCCTCGCTTAAATAATCAAGCATGGTCTTTTTGGGAGGCTTAAGGGAAAAATCATGACGGTTGGCAGTACGGGTGAAGTTGGGATACTCGCCTATAAAGGGTCTTGCGATAACTCTGCCTACGGGGAACATTTCCCTTGCAATCTCACAGTATTCATAGAGCTTTTCTATGGGAACAATCTCCTCGTGAGCTGCTATCTGAAAAACACTGTCAGCGGAGGTGTAGACGATAAGTGCACCGCTCTCCATATGCTCACATCCGTAGTCAAGTATGACCTCGGTACCCGAATAGGGCTTGTTGCAGAGTACGGCTCTGCCGCATCTTCTTGAAAACTCGGCAAGGTCATTTTCGTCAAAGCCGCAGGGATAGGTAGGCAGAGGTGTGTCCGACACTATACCCGCAATCTCCCAATGACCTATGGTGGTGTCCTTACCTCTTGAGCGCTCCTGCAGTCTGCCGTAAGCACCTACGGTATCAAGGCTGCCGCCGTTTTTATCTATATTAAAGAGCCCCAGATTTGCCATATTGTCAGCCTTAAATAAGGCTGAATTTTTTATTGCCTCAAGGGTGTTTGAGCCCTCGTCCCCAAACTCTTGCGCATCAGGTGCATGCCCTATACCAAAGCTGTCAAGGACAATAAGAAATATTCTTTTCATATCAGTATCCGATACCGCTATCGGTGTTTTTTACGATCTTGATTATACGGGAGGTGCCGAGACGGCTTGCTCCCAGCTCGATGAATTTTTCTGCATCTTCAATGGAAGAAATACCGCCCGCTGCCTTTATCTTAACATGGCTCTCTACGTTTGCGGCAAATATCTCAACGTCATGGAAAGTAGCTCCCGCCTTGGAAAAGCCTGTAGAGGTCTTGATGTAGTCAGCACCCGAACGGTTCACCACACGGCACATTTCCGCCTTTTCTTCATCGGTAAGAAGACAGGTCTCGATAATAACCTTTAAGAGCTTTCCGCCGCAGGCTTTTTTTATCGCCTTGATCTCATCGAGGATAAGGTCAAAGCGCCCCTCCTTTGCCCAGCCGATGTT
>JAZNKU010000315.1:0-1716 GCA_045578685.1 Eubacteriales bacterium | reverse complement strand
GCGTCACCGCTCATTCCCATCAGCTTGTCGCAGGATAGAAGCAGCTTAGCTGCTGATGTTGCTCCAACGATACACAGAAGCGGCTTTATAAGCCATTTAACAATTTTGATCTGAGTATTACAGCGTTTAAACAAACGAACTATACTCAGCGAGGCGTTTATGACCTCCATCATAAAGATAACGACTACATATCCGTAAACACCCCATATCGGTACAAGAAAATAGACGAGAACGACGCTCATTGATGCATCAAATATATTCACACGCATCGAATACAGCTGTTCTCCCATGCCCTTAAGCATACCGTCCACAACGTGGTCAAGGTACATAACAGGTATCAAGGGAGCCATTATACGGATAAACAAACCTGCTTCGACAGAGTTATATATCATTCTACCCAGCTCACCGGAAAAGCATATCATTATTCCGGAAACACCTATAGCGAAGCAAAGGGCAGTTTGAAACACACGTTCTACTATATTGTCCACCCTGTCCTCTTCTCCCGCGGCTAATGATTCGGCTATTTCAGGGACAAGAAGTCCGGCAAAGGAACTCATTATCGCCATTGGAAAAAGTATGATAGGCATAACCATTCCATGAAGTGTTCCGTAAGACGCAAGAGCCTTATCACCGCTTGCACCGAACCTGCGAAGTCCGGCAGGAATTAGCATATGCTCAACGCTGACAAGCGCACTTCTGACATATGCGCTCAATGCTATGGGGATTGATATAGACAGAAGTTTTTTTGTCAGTTTTTTCTCTACTGCCGTTCCTTTTTTAACGTGCTTTTTAATATCGGTCTTATAAAGTATAAAGGAAAAAACAAATGCCGATGCTTCACTTATTACAGTTCCGCCTATAAGTGCCGTACAAGCATACGCAACGCCCTTAGGGAGCATAAGAGCAAGAAGCTTCACCGTAACACTTATTGTTACAAGCTGCTCTCCCAACTGCACCAGTGAGCTTTTAAATACTCGTCTGACTGCGGTAAAATATCCCGATAACGCCGACAAGAGTGATATAAACGGCAAGGCAACGCTAAGAAGCCTAAGTGGCATTACACAGCGCTCGTCACATAAAAGATATGTAGATATAGGAGCAGATAACAAATAGAGCAAAACTGTCCCCGAACAACCAAAACAAAGGCTGTAAGCTATACACCGCCTCATAACAGGCCGAATATCTGATTCATTTCCCTTTCCGAGAGCTTCAGCAGTCATACGGGTTGATGCAAGATTTATACCCGAGGTAGCAAAGGTTATCGCAAAACCGCCTACACTCATAATGAGTGAGTATAGCCCTATACCACCGGCTCCGATCTTTCCGGTAACATAAACATTAAAGCCCACCGAAACAAATCTCATAACAAGAGATACGGCGGTCATAAGTAAAAGGTTATAAAACATAGCCTTCGTTCTTTTCAAAAATATTCACCTCATAGAATTCTATGCAGATGAAATTATAAATAAGATATAATAATTAACATTAAGAGAGGTATTCTACAATGGAAATCAAAAACAGCTATCTTCAGAAGGTATACGAAGATACAGTTAAGCGTAATGCACATCAGCCCGAGTTTCTTCAGACGGTAGAGGAGGTTCTCGCTACCCTGTCCCCTGTGGCAGATCAGCGTCCCGACCTTATCGCAGCAGGTGTATTCGACCGTATCCCCGAGCCCGAGCGTGCGATCAGCTTCCGTGTAAGCTGGGTTGACGA
>JAZNKU010000314.1:0-4213 GCA_045578685.1 Eubacteriales bacterium | reverse complement strand
TGACCAGAGCTATGTTCGTTCAGACTCTTGCAAACATTGAGGGCGTTGACCTTGAGGCTTACAACGGAGTGACAGATTTCCGTGACGTTGCTCAGACTCATTGGTATGCTCCCGCGGTACAGTGGGCTGTAGAGCAGGGCATTACCTCGGGTGTAAGTGCTACTCGCTTTAATCCCAACACCTATATGAGCCGTGAGCAGCTTGTTACCATGCTCTGTAATTATTCCAAGCTCAAGGGACTTCTTTTAGGAGATGATGCCGATGCACTTGCGGGTTTTGAGGACGCAGACAAGGTGTCAAACTGGGCGGAGGAATCCATGAGATGTGCTGTCAGAGCAGGTCTTGTTACAGGTGTTACCGAGACTACCCTTGCTCCCAAGGGCGAGTCCACCCGTGCTCAGGTGGCAAGAATACTTATGCTTTACATCGAGATGTTCAAGATAGATGAGAGCGGTGTTGTTACCGTAGGCTCGGACCGTCAGCTCTTCCTTGACGATTATCTTATCAATGCTGATATGAGCGACGCCGTTATCAATATCGAAACTCCCGTTAAGGAGGAAGCGGTATTTAAGTTTGACAAGCAGTACGAGGAGGGTGATACCGTTTACCACAACATCACCCGTATGCCCGACGGTACCTACCGTATGTACTATAAGGCTACCGACGATATCCGCCGTATCTGCTATATCGAAAGCAGAGACGGTCTTACCTGGACCAGACCCACTCTCTATACCAATATGTACGGCGGTCAGCCTTCAAACATCGTAACCAGCGATGACAACCGTCCCGACAACCTCTTTGTGTTCTATGACAACAATCCTATGGTAGCCGATCACCAGCGTCTTAAGGGCATCTACGGACAGTGGGGCGACGGACTCTTCCTCGAATACTCTCTGCTTGGCGATGGCAATAACTTCCCCTTCTGGCCCAACGAGGTCAAGATGATGGGTAACCCTGCATCTACAGGCGGTTGTTACTTTGATACCCTCAACACCGTTCATTGGGATCAGAACAGAGGTCAGTATGTAGCCTTTGTCCGCGGCTTCCACACCGACGACGGTAACTATAACCTTACCGATCCCAACTTCGTTGCCGAAAACCCTGATCTTATGCGCCGTGATATCCGTGTTGCTTACAGTAACGACTGTGTAAACTGGACGACACCTGTTCCCCTTCAGTATAACACCACAGACGACTACCAGCTTTATACCAACGCGGCTCTTCAGTACTACCGCGCACCCAAGACCTATGTTGGTATGCCTACCCGATTCTTCGAGAGCAACGGCAACTACTACACTCAGGTATTCTTTATGAGTAGCCGCGATACCCTTAACTGGACAAGAACAGAAGAGCCTTATCTTACTCCCGCAAACTCCAAGTCCTACAGATATCAGCGCAGCGGTTATCCCTGTATCGGTTATATCGAAACTTCACCTTATGAGATGTCCTTCTATATGAAGGACAAGGCCTCCGATCGCGGCTTGTCCACACTCTATCGCTACAGTTTGCGTATAGACGGCTTTATGTCGGCTATGGGTACAAGCCTTACCACAAAGGCTATGAATTATGAGGGTGATGAGCTCCTGGTTAACTTCAACGGCGAGATCAAGATAAGTGTCAGAGACACACTCGGCAACATATTTACAAGCCAGTGGATCTCGGGTAACGAGATAGACAAGGCTATAGCTCTTGAGGGTATGCCGGCAAACGGCACCGCTGTTATCTCCTTCGAGATGAAGGAAGGCACTAAGCTCTACTCATTTAAGTTTAACTAATTTCACAAAAGCTGTTGCATTTGCAACAGCTTTGTGTTATAATACATTTAACCAAAATGTTAAATGAATTGAGGTGATTTGATGAAAGCAATAAATACAGAGCTTCTTACAAAATATTACGGTAAGAAGAGGGGTGTTATAGATGTCAGTCTGTCTGTAGAGCAGGGAGATTTTTTCGGATTTATAGGCCCTAACGGAGCAGGAAAATCTACAACCATCCGTACTCTTTTAGGCTTGATATCACCCACCTCGGGCTCTGCAACGGTGCTTGGTAAGGATATAGTAAAGGATAAAATAGATATATTGTCTTCTGTTGGCTATATGCCCTCCGAGGCTTGCTTCTACGGTGGAATGAGGGTAAAGGATATTCTTGCCTTCTCTGCAAAAATGAGAGGTCTTGACTGCAGTGCCGAGGCCAAGGCCCTCTGTGAGAGACTGGAGCTTGATATGACCCGAAGGATTAACGAGCTGTCCTTTGGCAACCGCAAGAAGGTATCTATAGTTTGTGCCCTGCAGCACTCCCCTGAGCTGTATATACTGGACGAGCCCACAAGCGGGCTTGATCCTCTTATGCAGAGAGAGTTCTACAGTATACTCAAGGAACGCAACCAAAACGGTGCCACGGTGTTTCTATCCTCCCATGTGCTTTCCGAGGTGGCAAAATACTGTAAGAGTGCCGCCGTTATCCGACACGGGCGTATTCTCGTATCCGACAGGGTTGAGAAATTAGGTCATACCGGAGTAAAGCGTGTGAGCCTGAGAGGTATATCCTCTATTCCCGTAATAGAAGGAGTAAAGGATATAAAGAGCGAAAACGAAAATATAAATTTCCTCTACAGCGGAGATATCAAGGCTCTTATATCAGAGCTTTGCAAGCTCTCCTTTGAGGATATAAGCATTACAGACCCCGACCTGGAAGAGGTGTTTATGCATTATTATACAAAGGAGGATAACTGATATGACCCTGTTTTTTCACGAGATGAGAAGAAACCGTCTTTCTCTTATCATATGGACCTCGGTTATCGCCTTTATGCTGGCATTGTGTGTGTTTATCTATCCCGAGATGAAGGATCAGATGAACGAAATGACCGATATGATTGCCGATATGGGCAGCCTCACCGCAGCCTTCGGTATGGATGAGCTTAACTTCGGTGAGTTTATGGGATATTTCGGTCTGGAATGCGGAGAGCTGTTAGGTCTTGGCGGAGTTATATTTGCCGCTCTTCTCGGCATATCAGCCATTGCAAAGGAAGAAAAGGATAGAACGGCGGAGTTTCTTCTGACCCATCCCATAAGCAGAGTGAGGATAAGTGCATATAAGCTGCTGTCGGTTATTGCGCAGATATTTGTTCTTAACGCGGTCGTTGCCTGTGTGACCTTCCTTTCTGTTGGTATGATCGGTGAGGAAGCGGATACCAACACCCTGCTGCTTCTCTTCCTTTCGTATTTTCTTTTGCAGGTAGAGATAGGATGTATTACCTTTGGACTTTCCGCTTTTATACACAGGGGCGGTGTGGGTATAGGCTTGGGACTTGGAATAATGACCTATTTCATCAATATCATTTCCAACCTCACAGAGGAGCTTGAGCCCTTGAAATATCTTACCCCCTTTTCATATGCTGAGGGCAGCTATATTGTAAACAACTGTGCTCTTGAGTGGAAATATATGATATCAGGTGCTGTCGCTATGGCGGTATGCCTTGTGCTTGGATTTATTAAGTATAACCGTAAGGATATTGTATAACTATGACATATGTAGAATTTTTTGATAAGACCTCGGTGCGTAATATATGCTCCTGTCTTGCTGACACCCCCGAGAGGGTTATATTCGTAGGCGACAACAAAAAGCTTATGAAGAAATATATCGCTGTTTACCGCGAGCTTTTCTTGCAGAGAGGAAAGGATATTGATTTTTCATACCGCTGTGTTATAAAAAACGATCTTGATTCTGTTATAGATCTGCTGTCAGAGATAGTTGAGGAAAACGAGGAGATAATCTTTGACCTTGACGGCGGCGAGAGCGTGTATATGATGGCTGTTGGCGTGGTGTACGAAAAATACTTTGACCGCAAAATAAGCCTTCAGAGGGTCAATGTGCAGAACAATACCCTGTGTCTGGGCACAAGCGAAGAAAAGTATATACCGGGTCTTTCGGTGGCGGAGCATATAAGGATATACGACGGCAACGTGATATTTGACTCGGTTATCCGCGAGGGAACTCATATCTGGGACTATACCGAGGATTTCAAAGCGGATATCGATAAAATGTGGGATATCTGCCGTCGGGACAATGCACTTTGGAACCGTGAGATAAAGGATCTTCAGGTGCTGGAAAAGAACCGTATGCCCTCAAAGGATGAGCTTTATACCATGGTACAGAAGTCCGACTTTGACAGTCTGCCTGATATAAAGATAATGAGATCCCTTATAAAGGCGGG
>JAZNKU010000313.1:0-6945 GCA_045578685.1 Eubacteriales bacterium | reverse complement strand
CTATAACACCGCCGCCCAGCATATTACTGAGTCTTGCTATAGATTCGCCGTAGCCGTTAGAGTCCTTAAAGGGCTCTGAAAAGTGCTTTGATACCAGAAGTGCAAAGTTTGTGTTTTCGGTCTGAAGGGCGGGGTCCTCGTAGCTGTGACCGTTAACGGTGATGATACCGTTGGTATTTTCGTTTACCACCGCACCTTTGGGATTCATACAGAAGGTACGCACCTTGTCCCCATAGGTTTCTGTACGGTAAACGATCTTGCTTTCGTAGAGCTCGTCGGTAAGATGGGCAAAGACTGCTGCCGGCAGCTCAACGCGGACACCTATGTCCACACGGTTGGATTTTGTGGGTATGCCGAGATCGTGGCACACCTTTTCCATCCACTTACTGCCGCTTCTGCCTACCGAGATTATGCATTTTTTACAGGTATAAGAGCCGTTTTTGGTTACGGCTTCATAACCGCCTGCAACTATCTTTACGGTTTCAACGGGTGTATCGAAGAAAAACTCTACCTTATCCTTAAGCTCTGCATAGAGATTTTCAAGTACGATGTAGTTGACATCTGTACCGAGATGACGAACCGATGCATCAAGAAGATGGAGGTCGTTCTGTATACACAGCGTTTTGAAGCGTGAGCCTGTAGTGGTGTAGAGCTTACAGCCGTCGCCGCCGTATCGCATGTTGATCTCATCAACATAATGCATGAGATCAAGAGCCGGCTTCTTTCCGATATACTCGTAGAGGGTACCGCCGAAGTCGTTTGTGATATTGTACTTGCCGTCCGAGAAGGCTCCCGCACCGCCGAAGCCGCTCATGATGGAACAGCTTTTACAGCCGATACAGGTCTTTATCTTATCGCCGTCGATAGGGCAGTGACGCTTGTCAAGGGCATGGCCTGCCTCAAATACGGCAACTCTTAATTCAGGCTTTTTTTGCATAAGCTCGTATGCGGCAAAAATACCGCCCGGTCCTGCACCGATAATTATAATGTCATATTTCATATCAATATCTCCCTTGGATAGATATCCTGATTATAACATATTATATCCAAATTGTAAATGCATGAACCGAAAAACGGTACTATATTTTTGTATATTTTGTTGGTTAACGGTTGATTTTTTGATATATTGGTGTTAAAATTAACTGAGTATACATTCAAGGAGAAATACTATGAAAAGATTGATTGCCATTGTCCTTACGGTGCTTACTCTTGTATCTGCAATGCCTATGGCTATGTCAGCTGCAGAGACAATGCCCTTCAAGGATGTAAAGGAAAGCCATTGGTTCTATAACGCAGTAAAGTATACCTATGACAGAGGTATATTTGCGGCAAATAACTCGGCAGGCGATATGTTCGGTCCCAATGTTTCTATGACCAGAGCAATGTTTGTCACCGTACTTTTCAGACTCTCGGGTGTAGACCAGTCAGCCTATACCGGCAAGACCGTATTTACCGACATACCCGTAAATCAATGGTACGCAAAGGCTGTACAGTGGGCAAACGAAAAGAACTACGTTGCGGGTATGACAGAAAATACCTTTAACCCCAACGGCAAGATAACAAGAGCGCAGATGGCGCGTATCCTTGCCCTCTATGCGGCTGATCAGGATGGCTATGATATAACATCAGTCAGACAGTCTGCCTTTGACAAGTTTGCAGATAAGAGTAAGGTGCAGGCTTGGGCGGTGGACGGTATCACCTGGATGTCCACCACAGGACTGATAAACGGTATGGGCACCGACAAGGGCGCTCCCGTACTTAACCCCAACGGTAATGCAACAAGAGCTCAGGCGACGCAGATACTTATGAGCTATATGGAATATCATAACGGAGAGTACCCTGTAGGCTCCCTTACTCTCGGCGGTACAGAGTTGTCCGAGTATACCATCGTATATGGCGAAACTGCACTTAATCAGAAGGAAGATGACCGCCCCGACTGCCGTGAGATAGCCGACTTTTTAAACGGGCAGTTCAAGGCGGCTCTGGGTATAGAGCTACCTGTTTACCGTGACAGCGAGCATCCCTATGTTAAGGGTGCAAAGGAGATACTTATAGGCAAAACCGACCGTGAGGGTACGGCAGTAGATATCGACCGTAAGGGTATAGATCACAACACCTATATATACGAGATGAGGGGTGATTTCCTTATCCTTACCTCAAACGAGGAGATGTTTGCCACCTATTATGCGGCGACTATGTTCTTAGAGGACGTACTGGGCGTGACCTACTACGGACTGGAGCACTTCGGATATACCAATATGAAGGCCGCTTCTATTGACAACGGCACCCGTGTGGTAAGAAGCATGGACTTTGACTACTGCGGCAACACACAGCACGGCGGTTGGGATTATTTCCTTGGCAGCTTTACCGAGGATGATATCTTTATCAATCCAAGCCATAACTTAAACGCTCTCGGCTGTATCGACCCCGACTGTCCCTATGCTACCGAGAACACTATTTCCTACGGTCATCATATCGAGCATTATCTCCGTGAGGACCCCTGCTTTACAGACGATGAGGTCATCGACAAGGTTATCGAGAATGTAAGACTTAACCTCGAGGACGAGCTGGGCGAGGATAAGGACAGATACGTTCACGTATGGCTCAATCAGGATGACCTGGGCGACTACTGTAAGTGCAGCGAGTGCCAGAAGGTCTACCGTCTCTGGGGACGCTCAGCACCCTACGTACAGATAATGACCTACGTATGCGAGGCTCTTAACGACGAATACCCTAATGTAGAATATTTTTCATATTCATACAAACAGACCGCAACTGCACCAAAGACAGCAGATCAGATAAGCGATACAGACTACAAGAAGTTTGTTGATAACTGGGATCACAAGCATGTTCCCGCAAAGGACATCACTCCTCCCACCAACTGTACCGTAATGGTCAAGACAGACGATACCGCTTGCTCCTCCCATGACCGATACGATACCACCTGTAAGCGTAATTCCGATTATATCAAGCGCTTTGCGGGCTGGTGCAACGTGTTTGACAACGTATGTCTGCACCACTTCCTTGTAAGTGACAGCTCTCCCTACAACACCTTCCCCAATATCCGTGAGCTTTGGTCAGACTTTGCCTTTATATCCCGTTATCCCGAGGCAACCTCTGTCAGAGTAGGCGCACAGTACGGCGAGGAATCCTCCGACTTTGTAGGTATGCGTGCATACTTAAGCTCCAAGCTTTATTGGGACAAGGATATGACCGAAGCACAGTATTATGTTCTTGTCGATGACTATCTCAAGAACGTATACGGTGACGGCTGGAGCTATATCCGTGAGTTTATCGACCTCACCGAGAAGCTGTCCTCCGAAAACCACTGGTGGACTTACGGTGAAATGAACGATTGGTATGAGATAATAACCGTGGCACAGTGGCAAGACGGCAATTTTGATTATGCCAAAGCGCTTATATATTCCGCCTATGACCTTGCATCCACCGAGGCACAGAGAAGAGAAGCACAGGTACTGACCCTCAGTATCGATTATCTTGAGTGTCAGCTTGCATACCGCAGCGGTGATAAGGACTTTGCAAAGCTTAGTACCGCCTTTACCGAGAAGCTTGCGAGTATGGGCTATGAGATCCCCGAAAACTGGGCTCCCGACCTTGATCCCGATAAGTGGGAATATTAAGAATACAGAATTCAGGAAGAAAACCGCTTCGGCGGTTTTTAACCGTAACTATTCGCTATGCATTGGGGAGTCGAACCAATACGCATTGGGACGGGGATTTTAGGATATTTCAGCCGTCTCGTTCTTGACTTGTATCCAACAAGCCTGCGAACTTCACCGACTAAACTATCTCAAAAATCCCTCGTCCGAATGTGCTTCGCAGTTTTAGGTGAGCAGATAGTCGTCAGATCGCGGAAACGATTGACGGCAATATAGGCGATATTGGCTAAATCGTTGACAATGATATGGCGGCTATCTGCCACCTAAAACCGTATGGGGTTCGATTCTCCAATGCATAAACAAAAAGGATATATGATGAAAAGTATTAAGATCATTTCAATTTTGATATTTACTTTAACAATTATATCAGCTATGGTTTTGACCTCAAACGCCCATGTGTGGGGCGATAATCCCTTTACCGACGTTAAATCAAATCATTGGTATCATGATGCGGTGAAATATACTTACGAAAAGGGCATCTTTGCAGGCAACAATGCCGAAGGCGACCTTTTTGCTCCCAACGTACCCATGACAAGAGCCATGTTCGTAACCGTTCTGTTCAGACTTTCAGGTGTGGATCAGTCTGCCTATGACGGCAAGACCGTATTTACCGATGTGCCGACCAACCAATGGTACGCAAAGGCTGTACAGTGGGCAAACGCTGAGGGTTACGTTGCTGGTATGACCGATACAACCTTTAACCCTAACGGCAAGATAACCCGTTCACAGATGGCGCGTATCCTGTCCCTCTATGCCGCTGACCGGGACGGCTATGATATTACCAATGTAAGAGCAACTGCATTCAATAAGTTTGCCGATGCAGACAAGGTTCAGTCTTGGGCGGTGGACGGCATCACCTGGATGTCCGCCACAGGACTTATAAACGGTATGGGTACCGAAAAGGGCGCACCCATACTTAACCCCAACGGCAACGCTACCCGTGCTCAGGCGGCACAGATACTTATGAGTTATATGGAATATTATAACGGCGAGTATCCCGTAGGCTCTCTTACCTTAGGCTCCTCCGATATTTCCGAGTTTTCCATTATATGCGGAACGACCACCTTTAACCGTAACTATACCGAGGACTGTACCGAGATAGCAGAGTTCCTCAACAAGCATTTCAAAGCAGCTCTCGGCATCGAGCTTCCCGTTTACCGTGACACAGACCACCCCTACGTAGAGGGTGCAAAGGAGATCCTTATCGGCCGTACTAACCGAGAGGGAAGCGTTGTTACTGTTGACCGTGAAGGCTTAGACAAATACGCATATCTCTATGAAATGCAGGGCGACCATCTTATCCTAGCTTCCTCCGAGGAACTGTATGGCAGCTATTATTCCGCCACTATGTTTCTGGAGGATATCCTCGGTGTCCGTTATTACGGCGGGGATGTATCGACCTATACAAACATCAAAGCGGCAGCTATTGATAACGGCACCCGTGTGACCGAGAACGGCGGCTTTGAGTATGCAAGCAATTTCCAGCCCGGAGGCTTCGATCATTTTCTCGGCGGCTTTGACGAGGGAGTGCTGTTTGCCAACCCCAGCCACAATCTGCCTGCCCTTGCGTGTATAGATCCCGCCTGTCCCGGGGCAGCAGATCCTCTCTCCTATGACCACCACAACGTACATTATCTTGTTCAGAATCCCTGTCTTACAGATCCTGTGATAATTGATAAGATAATAGAAAACGTCAGAACTATACTGGTAAAGTCTCTTGGCGGCAACAAGGACGACCACGTATATATTTGGCTCAACCAGGACGACAGCGCCACCTATTGTAAGTGTACTCATTGCTCGGATGTATACCGTGTATGGGGACGCTCTGCACCCTATGTGCAGATACTTACCTACGTAAGCGATGCTATCGGTGACGAGTATCCCAACGTCAGATTTGCTTCCTTCTCTTACAGACATACCGCTTCTGCGCCCAAGAGTGCAGCGGAGGTAAGCGACTCTGCATACCAAGGCTTCCTTGCCAAGTACGGCGATCAGAAATACGTACCCGCAAAGGACATAACACCTCCCGGCAACTGTGTTGTTATGGTCAAAACCGATGACACAGCCTGCTCATCGCATCCGAGAAACGATACGAGCTGCAGCCGTAACAAGGAGTATATTAAACGCTTTGAGGGTTGGTGCAACACCTTTGATAACGTGAGCCTGCTCAACTTTATGGACGGCAACGTATCCCCTCATACTCCTTTCCCCAATATATATGAAATTTGGGCGGACTTCAATTTCATTTCCGCATATCCCGAGGTGACCTGGATAAGGACCTACGGCGGACTGAGCGGTGAATCCTCTGATTTCGTAGAGATGAAGACCTACCTTGTTTCAAAGCTTGACCGTGATCCCCATATGACATGGGATGAATATTCTGCTCTTGTGGATGACTACCTCAAGGCGGCATACGGGGATGGATGGACCTATATCCGTGAATATATCGACACTCTCGAAAAGTTCTCGGACAAGAACCACTGGTGGACCTATGAGGCCAAGGTAAATCATTGGAACGATATACTCACCGAGGAACAATGGCGTAGCGGCAGCTACGAATATCTGAATGATCTTATCGACACGGCGCTTAAGCTTGCCCATACCGAGGCGGAGAAAAAGGCTGTAAGAACTATAGGACTCCAGATGAAATATATCGAATGTCAGCTTGCTTATACTGACGGTCTCGCTTCTTTTTCTGCATTGTGCAGTGCATTTGCTGAGGAGCTGACAGCTCTGGGATACAAGGTACCCTTGAACATGTCGGATACTCTCAACCCTGATGAATGGATCTATCAATAGGTGAAATATGAAAAAACTCAGATTAATTATAATACTTTTATGTACGGTTACCCTTCTTTGTGTATTGGCTCTTACCGCCAATGCCAAGTGGTGGGACGAAAACCCCTTCACCGATGTGAAATCCTCTCATTGGTACTATGACGCAGTTCGTATAGCCAATGAAAACGGTATCTTTAACGGTACCGCCGATGACAAGTATTCACCTTCGGTCAAGATGACCAGAGCAATGCTTGTAAAAGCCCTTGCTAACCTTGACGGATATACCGAAGCGTACAAGGGAACAACTCCTTTTACAGACGTTAAGTCTAACCATTGGTTTGCAACTGCCGTAGAGTGGGCGTATGAAACAAAGGTAACCTCGGGTAAGACCGACACCACCTTTGCACCTAACGAAAACATTACCCGTGAACAGCTTGCCGCTATGCTCTACAGATATGCAGAGTATAAGGGTATGACTATAGAAAAC
>JAZNKU010000312.1:0-2131 GCA_045578685.1 Eubacteriales bacterium | reverse complement strand
TGCGGCATACAGAAGATGCGTAGCTGAATTCTGCGGCGAGTAAGACTCGCTGCCATAATCGGATGAAGGCAGTTTGGTCAAATCACACAAGGATTTAGTTAATTAATAGATTTACAGGAGATATACAGATATGAATAAAGCAGTAGCAAAAGGATTACTTTCCATAGGTGCGGTTTTTCTTCGTCCCGACGAGCCCTTTACCTGGGCAAGCGGAATCAAGAGCCCTATTTATTGTGATAACAGATTAACACTTACAGCTCCCGAGGTAAGAACTCTTATTGAAAGTAGCCTTGCGCAGAAGGTTAAGGAGCTCTACCCCGAGTGTGAGGTTCTTATGGGTACAAGTACCGCAGGTATCGCTCACGCAGCTATCACCGCTCATATGCTTGATATGCCTATGGGTTACGTAAGAAGCGGTGCAAAGGACCACGGCAGACAGAACCAGATCGAGGGTAAGCTTGTTCCCGGTCAGAAGGTAGTTGTAATCGAGGACCTTATCTCCACAGGCGGCAGCGTTCTTGAGGTCGTTGACGTTCTCCGTGAGGCAGGTGCTGAGGTGCTTGGCGTTGTTTCTATCTTCACCTACGGTATGCAGAAGGGTCTTGACCGTATGGCTGCGGCTAACGTAGTTAACACCAGCCTTACCGACTTTGACACCGTATGCGAGGTTGCCGCTGAGATCGGCTATATCAAGCCCGAAGATATCGAAAGACTTAAGAAATTCAGAGCTAATCCCTCTGATGAAAGCTGGATAAACAAATGAGACATTTAATAGATATTTTAGACTTCACAACAGAAGAGATAGACGAGCTTCTTGACCGCGCGGACGATATTATCGCTAATCCTGATAAGTACCGTGAGGTTTGTAAGTACAAGAAGCTTGCTACCCTTTTCTTTGAGCCCTCCACACGTACCAGTCTTTCCTTTGAGTCTGCTATGCTTTCTCTGGGCGGAAGTGTGCTTGGATTCTCTGAAGCAAAGAGTTCCTCTGCTTCCAAGGGTGAGAGCGTATCCGATACTATCCAGGTAGTTTCCTGCTACTCGGATATCATCGCTATGCGTCATCCCAAGGAGGGTGCGCCCCTCGTTGCTACCTTTAAGAGCAACGTTCCGATCATCAATGCGGGTGACGGCGGTCATTTCCACCCCACCCAGACCCTGACCGACCTTCTCACCATCAGAAGAGAAAAGGGCCGTCTCAACAACCTTACCATCGGCTTCTGCGGTGACCTTAAGTTCGGCAGAACCGTACATTCTCTTATTTCTGCACTCTCTAGACACACAGGTATTAAGATCGTGCTTATCTCCCCCGATGAGCTTAAGCTCCCCGCATACATAAAGACCGACGTTCTTGACAAGAACAACATGGAGTATGAGGAAACCTCCGATCTCTGTGCCGCTATGAAGAACCTTGACGTTCTCTATATGACCCGTGTTCAGCAGGAAAGATTCTTTAACGAGGCTGACTATATCCGTCTTAAGGACAGTTACATCCTCACCAAGGATAAGATGGACTATGCCAAGGAAGACATGTGTATCCTCCATCCCCTGCCCCGTGTAAACGAGATATCTACCGAGATCGACGACGATCCCAGAGCATGCTACTTTAAACAGGTTGCATGCGGCAGATATGTACGTATGGCACTTATTATGAAGCTGTTGGAGGTAGAGGCATGAATATAGATTCTATAAAGAACGGATACGTTATCGACCATATCAAGGCAGGTATGGCTATGGAGATCTACCGTGTTCTCAAGCTTGACAGACTTGACTGTCACCTTGCCATCATCAAAAACGCAGTAAGCGACAAGATGGGTAAGAAGGACATCATCAAGATAGACGAGCTTATCGAGCTCGACCTTAAGGCTCTCGGTTATATCGATCCCGGCATCACCGTAAACGTAATAAAGAACGGCGAGATCGTTGACAAGCGTCATCTCGAACTGCCTGAGAGCATAACCAACGTTATCAAGTGCAAGAACCCCCGTTGTATCACCTCCTGCGAGCAGGAGCTTGATCACGTGTTCAAGCTCACAGATCGTGAGAACAGAGTTTACCGCTGTATCTACTGTGAGTCCGTGGCTAAACAGAAATAATCCTTATACGGACTGTCTTTGTTTACATTTGCGAC
>JAZNKU010000311.1:0-2400 GCA_045578685.1 Eubacteriales bacterium | reverse complement strand
AGACGAACTACTGCATTTGCCTTAACGTCTGCATATGTGTTGTAATCACCGAGAGCGATGAATACGTCCTTTACGTCCTTCATGCCGGATACGGTAAGGTTAGGACCGTCAGCTGTTACCTTAAGAGTATCAACGGGAGCGTTAAGTGCAGGGATGATCTCCTCTTCAACCGTTCCGCAGCCGCGACGGCAGGATCTTGTCTTAAGACCGTTCTCTGTTTCTGTTGCTTCCTTTACTACCTCCCATGCCTTCCATGCGTGACCGAGAGCCGCGATAGACTCTGTCTTTGTACCGCCGCAGTTTGCACAGGTATAGGTCTTCACGCCTGCCTCTGTACAGGTAGGAGTTTTGGTTGTAGTGCCACTGTCATAGCTATGCTCAAGAGCTGCTATTTCCTCGGTATAGGTATCACCGCAGTTGATACAGGAGTATGTCATTTCGCCTGCCTTGCCGCAGGTAGGAGCAACTGTCTCACTGCCTACATACTCGTGAGCAAGCTTTGCGATCTTTTCGGTGTAACTGTCACCGCAACGGCAGGTATAGGTCATTATACCCTCTGCATAGCAGGTAGCAGCCTTTGTGATCTTGGATGTGTACTTATGGGTATGCTCGCCCTCGTCCTCCCAAGCTGCAACAAATGTTACATCAGAGTCGAAGTCAAATGTATCAGAGGTATTGAGCATATAGTCGCCGCAGTACCAGCCTACAAGCTCTGTGCCTTCAAGAGTTGCCTGAGGATTTTCTCCTACAACCTCTGCATAGGTCTGACCCTTCTGAATAATATATGCGGTAGAACCAATCTTTGAGCCCTCGCCTGCGTCAAAGGTTACCTTATAACCCAGTGCTTCAAGCTCTCTGTAAATTTCTTCGCCGCAGAAGAGACAGTCAGCCTTGAGCTTACCAGCCTTGTCAGCGGTAGGAGCTGTAAGCATGGTCCATTCGGTAGCGTAATGACCCTCGTTATAGATCATCTCGTTGCTCATCAGAGCACCGCAGATAGAACAGTATGTAGTAATGTAACCGTGCTCTGCACAGCTGAGCTGCTTGGACTCTACCTTACCGGGAGTACAAGCGTGAGTTACGGTACCGATGTTCTGTCTGATATAGGGGAATATACCTGCGCCGTCACAGGTTACGTAGTCGAATACCATACATCCGCGAACACCCTCGCGTGCGATGATCTCAAACTTATATGCAAGGGATTCCTTATCCTCGTAAGAGAAGAAAGAGCCGCCGGAAGGATTGTAAAGATAAGGAGCCTTGGAGGTATCATCCCAATATCTTGTATAACCGTTCTTGTTGATATATGCCGCAACGAGAAGGTCATAGTGAAGGTTACTTTCCTTAAGTGCGGCAGACTGGAAGAGACCGTGGTTTATGTTGGCCGCACCTTCCCACTCTCTGGAATAAAGACCCATACCCGAAACTATCTTGGTTGCGGGAATACCTAAAGACTTATAAAGATTGATGTCGCCCTGCACAGAGCCTCCGGGGGGAACGTGACCGTAGGGGTCGGCGTTATCGTAAGGAGGAGTATGATGATGTGTATAGGGGAATGCAGAGCCGCAGTAGAGGTCGTAGTTCATGATATTGAAGTAGTCAAGATGCTCTGCACAAGCAACGAGGTCATACTTCTCACAAGCCCAGCTTGCCGCGGGAGTTGCGATGGACAGGATATAGTGCTTACCTGTCTGGGATTCAAGTGTATTGAATCTTGCTCTTACCTCGCCTAAGAACATTGCGAAGTCGTCCTTAAGTGTAAGATCGGAGGGGAACTCAAAGTCAATGTCGAGACCGTCAAAGCCGCTTGCCTTAACTGCGCCTACAAGGTGGTTAGCGAATGCCGCACGGTTGGAGGGTGTAGCGATCCAGCTCTCAAATACCTTGATGTTACGGTTGTAGATAGTCATAACTATCTTAATATTGGGGTTCTTTGCGATAGCCTTCTGTCTCATATAAGGCATCTCTGCAAAGTAGGACTGTGCGAAGGGATAGTTACCGGGGCCGTTGTCTATAGCCGGGCCGAGGTAGTTAAGAACGTCGATATACGCCATATCACCGTCGGTGTACATTTCGTTCTTATTGATATAAGCGATAACCTGCTGCTGAACCTTAGCAGTAGAAGCTGCAGTTTCGGACATACCGCAATCGGTACAGTATCTTACAACCTCTTCGCCGTTACCGGTGGACTGCCACTTGGGGAAGCTGTGTCCCTTTGCCTCGTATTCGATATTGGATGTCCAGCCGCATGCCTCACAGTACTGTGTAAAGAAGCCTGTGTCGGAGCAGTTGGAAACCTTCTTGAACGCCTGAAGCACGTGGTCTGCGTGAAACTCCCACTTGGGTGCGTAGGCTACGTTTTCGGTATAAGAGAAGTATTCTTCGTCAAATACAAGCTCA
>JAZNKU010000310.1:0-4420 GCA_045578685.1 Eubacteriales bacterium | reverse complement strand
CTTAGTACGCCGAACAGATACGTGCCGCCAGTGGCGGATGAAACGTATCTGCGAGGACGGCAGACACCCAATGAGTTCAAGCGACTTTAGGAGCGCTGAAGGAATTGTTGGTGTCAACGAGATCTACGGACCCTTTTCACGAAAACCGGTTGGGGTTCCCCGAAACGAGCTTGCCGAGTTTTGGGGGTTCCAAACCCCCACTTCCTTTTTCGAAGCCTGACAGCGTGTCGATAGGTTTATCGACACGCTGACCCGACAGATCACTCTGTCGGGTATGTTATTATAATACTAATTTTTTCTTGTATAGAAAGTGTTTTTGCCGTTGCCGTGACGTTCAATGAATCCTTCCTCGACAAGAGTCTTAAGCGAGTTTCCGATAGAAGTCTTTTTCACCAAAGGAACAAGCTCTTCTATTTCGCTCTTTGTAAACTTACCGATTTTTGACTCGATAGCTCTGCGAACCAACTCAATTGCCGGAAGCTTCTCATCAAAGATGTCCACACGCTCCTCAAACTCACGGTAAGCTGCAAGGATAATACCGAGTATATATTTGATAAAGTCAGCGGGATCATTGTTTCCATCATGCCACCCGTGACCGCAACGCTCGAGCACATCATAATACTTATGCTTTGTGCGCTCGATCTTGCTTTCGATGCTGATATATCTGCCCACCACATAACCGCAACGATAAAGCAATAGAGTGGTAAGAAGCCTTGACATTCTGCCATTACCGTCATTGAAGGGATGAATGCAGGGAAAATCATTTATAAATATCGGAATCAATACCAGCGGATCAATGATACACCCATCGATCGCACGATTAAAGCTTTCACAGATAGCATCGATAGCTTCAGGAGTTTCATAAGGCTCAATAGGCATAAAGCGAACAAGCTGTGTTCCGTCAGGACGGGTTTCTGCAATAAAGTTTTGTGTTGTCTTGAATCTACCTCCGATGGATTTTTCGGAATATTTATAAAGGTCACGGTGAAGCTGGAGGATATATGAAGACTTCAAGGGAATGTATTCATAGCTTTCGTGAATAGTATTTAATACATCACGGTATCCCATGATTTCTTCCTCATCACGGTTACGTGGAGTAGTCTTGTCATCACAAAGCTGCTTGATACGTGTGCTGGTTGTAACTATACCCTCGATTTTATTGGAAGCCTCGATGCTTTGAATTTTTGCAATCTCAACCAATCTGTCAAATACAGCAGGCTTTTGACGAAGGTATAGCTCCTGTCTGCCTTTATATTCGTGTATCTGTGCCACAAGCCCAAGGATCTCACTATCCCATGCAGCCTTGCGGAGATTATCATAATTAAAGGTTCTCATTCAATCAACCACCTTTCTTTACGACCAATTATACCATCGTTTTGGGCGAATGTCAATGTTGCTGGGTGAATGTTCTGCCAAACACATGGACGTTTTGGTCGAATATTCATAGATTGATCGTACGAAATACTGTTACTATTTTATTTTACACAATAACTGTATGTTTTAGCATTCGTTAAAAGGAATAAGAAGAGGGTGGAAAAATTGTCGATTATATGGTATAATTACTTTGTAGATAAGAATTTGACAAAGGAGTGTGTTTGTATGAAGAGAATCGCATTTTGGTTGGCAGTAATATCTATTGTTGTTTTTATAATTGCTTGGGGTGTTATTGGCGTAAAAATACTTGATAACGATTATGAGTTTATGACGGAAGCCTACATAGGATACGGTTCATTGGTTGTCTTTTTCATTTCTCTCATCTGCATACGAATTACAAATCGCTGTCCTCATTGCAAAAAAATGATACACCTCTTTGGAAAATACTGTCCTTACTGCGGTAAGGAATTAAACTGACTGATTTAGATTTGACAAGGTAGTAAAATTTGAATTACTAAGCTAAGTTAACACAAAGTCTTCAAACAATCGTTGGAAAACAATTGGATGTATATCCGGCTGCGACTATACCGTAAAGATCCCCATGTATCACGGAGTGGACTCGCTAAACGTTGCTGCCGCTTCTGCCGTTGCGTTTTATGCGTTGGGGAATAAATAGAAGTAAAACAGCTGAGTAATAAATATTGATGTTACCAAACGAGATAAAAAGATAGTATATATGTAAGAAGACTGTTTAAGGAGGTCTGTATGAAAAAAGTATTCGTTACGGTTATCATAATTCTGCTTGTAGCTATTTTCATCCTACCTATCCCCATGCGACTGAAGGACGGCGGAACGGTAAAGTATCAGGCTGTTTTATACAGTATTTCAGACGTTCACCGTCTTGTACCTACAGAAAATGACGCTGCTTATGAGGACGGGCTCATAATTGAGATACTTGGCTTTGAGATATTTAACAACATCAAAAAAGCTCCCGCACAAGAGGAGTCTGAAACAAGCTCACCGCCTGCGGACGAGCCCTCTGAGGATGCTCCCTTAACGGTCTGTGACTTTGAGGTATCCTATGCCAGCACACCGAAAACTAATAAAATCTACCGTGATACACTGAACCTTGAAAAGCTCCCCGACTCAAATGTGCGGCATCTGCCTATATATAAGCTTGATAATCTCGAAGCCCTTGAAAAGTTCAAGTCTGATTTTGCAGACGAGTTTGAAATGGACGGCGGCTATGACGAGATCCCTTCATTTAACGAGGTTACAAAGAAATATAAAGAGAGCTTCTTTAGGGATAGCTGTGTCTTTCTCATTTATGTTGATGCCACCAACTCCACCCACCGCTATGCTCTCGACGGTATCAATATAGACGAAGAATATTTCTGTATTCATATAAAGGAAACTACCGGTGCCGAGGCTGTGGATGATTCTCTTGCAGGATGGTTTATCACCGTTGCGGTAACAAGGGATTCTGTAGCAAAATGTACCGAGTATGATGCGGTGCTGGATCACGGTTTTGAGGTGATATTTCCTACAGTTCCCGTATTAAGACATCCGCCTGAGCTGTATATCGTTACAGACGAAACCTCAATCGAAGCTATGAAGGGCACGCTTACCTGGACCTATAAAGAAGAGGACGGGAAGGCGGTAACCCTGAATGCCGACAGCACCCATCCCCTGTCGATGAAGGAGCATATGCCCTGTGTAGCTCTCGTTCCGACCGTGATGTCACATACCTATCCCATACGCTCTGCACGGCTACAGTTCGGAGCATCTCCGAATGAGTTTATGCCTAACAGCGTATCCGTGCGCTGTTGGACTGCCGAAAGCTGGGGCGACCCGGGTGCAGAAGGTAGAAGTGTCAATGTAGATCACGAAAACGGTAACATCTATATTCCTCTTGAAAACGGAGATTATATTTACGAAATAACTGCCAAATGGAACGGCTCAAGGACCGCCTACGGCACGGTAAGATATAGTTTTTATACCATAAAAGCAAGTGCTGACGCAATATTGAATGTTGAAGAGATTGAGTAATGAAAAATAAGAATATGATTTCTTTTGATGAATTTTTTGATACAGATCCCGAGGTCGAGTATTATCCCGAGTTTGACTGTTGGGGAGAATACGACGGGATAAAAGCGCTCACCTACAGAGGTGCGGACTACGAGGGCAAGCCGACGAGGGTCTTTGCTCATATGGGTTTTCCAAAAAATACGGACAAGCCGATGCCTGCGGTAGTTCTCATACACGGCGGCGGAGGACATCCCGACGACGACTGGATAAAAAAGTGGAACGCTGAGGGCTACGCCGCTATTGCAATGAGTACCGACGGGTATTTTCCTATCAAGCCCGTTTGTCTGTACGAAGGCTCGGATAACTCGGCTATGGTACGTGAGCTTGTTGAGCCTTTTTATAAAGAGGGACATACTCTGCTGCCTGCCAATATGCATATGTCAGACTCGGACAGAGCCATGGAGGACCAATGGATGTATCACGCGGTAGCTGCGGTCATTGCGGCTCATAATGTGCTTCGCTCGGATGAGCGTATCGACTCTGACGGTATCGGTATCTGCGGTATTTCCTGGGGTGGTGTGGTGGCATCTGTCGCTATAGGTTACGATCCCCGTTTTGCCTTTGCGGTGCCGATATACGGCTCGGGCTATCTCGGCTGCGGACTCTCGGGACTTAGCAGGATATTCAAAGCACCCGGGGCTCAGAAATGGTATCCCGAAAGGAATTTCATCAAACTTAAAACTCCTGTTATGTGGCTCTGTTGGAACGACGACTGCTGCTTCTCGATAAACTCTAACTCCATGTCATATCTTGAAACAAAGAACGGCAACCCCAACACCTGTCTGAGTATGATAGACAATATGGGACACTCTCATCCCTGTGCGTATATGCCAAAGGAAAGCTATTGGTTTGCAAACGAGATCCTATTGGGCGAGCCTATCCCCCGCGTTACGGCAGAATATGTCGGCAATAGTGTGAAATATTCTTGCAGTGTGAAGCCAAGGTCGGTCAGACTTTT
>JAZNKU010000309.1:0-3242 GCA_045578685.1 Eubacteriales bacterium | reverse complement strand
GCGGGCAACCCCGCACCCGAATCCTTCCCTATAGAGGCTATAGCGAAGATTTCCGACAACATACTCAAAACTGATCCCGTCAAGGCTCTGCAGTACGGTATTACCGAGGGCTATCCCAAGCTCCGTGAGCTTGTGGCAAAGAGACTGGACACTAAGTTCGGTATAGGCCGTCCCGAGGATATGACTATTATCGTATCCGGCGGTCAGCAGGGTATAGAGCTTACCTGCAAGACCCTCTGCAACGAGGGTGACACCGTTCTCTGCGAAAACCCCAGCTTTATCGGAAGCTTAAACTCCTTCCGCTCCAACGGTGCGGTGGTAAAGGGTATTCCCATGAACGATGACGGTATCGACACAGCTCTGCTTGAGGAGGCACTGAAGAACGATCCCAAGGTAAAGCTGCTTTACCTTATCCCCACCTTCCTGAATCCCACCGGCAGAACAATGTCGCTTAAGACCAGATGCGAGGTATACGAGCTTGCAGTTCGTTACGGCGTAGTCATCCTTGAGGACAACCCCTACGGTGAGCTTCGGTTTGAGGGTAAGGAGCTGCCCACCCTTAAGTCTATGGACACCGAGGGTATCGTGGTTTACTGCGGCTCCTTCTCAAAGGTTCTTTCCTCGGGTATGCGTATAGGCTTCCTCTGTGCAAACGAAAAACTGATGCAGAAGATAGTTGTGGCAAAGCAGGGTGAGGACGTACACACCCCCATGCTTCCCCAGATGATCTGTGCCGACTATATCGAGCACTACGATCTTGACGCTCATATCAAGTCTATACAGGATCTCTACAGACATAAATGCGGCGTAATGCTCGACGCACTTGACAAGTATATGCCGGATTGTGTAAAATATACCCGTCCCGAGGGAGGTCTCTTCTTATGGTGCACTCTGCCCGAGGGTATAGAGCTTAACGAGTTCGTTCAGGCGGCTCTCAAGCGTAAGGTTGCGGTAGTTCCGGGCACGGCGTTCAACTGTGACACCTCTGCTCCCTCCGATGCTTTCAGAGTAACCTACGCTACACCTACTGAGGAACAGATAACTGAAGGTATAAAGATTCTCGGTGAGCTTGTCACCGAATTTATGAAAGGTTAAAGACAATGGACGATAAGAAGATAATTTTCTCGGGCGTACAGCCCAGCGGTATACTTACCATAGGTAACTACCTGGGAGCTATAAAGAACTGGGGTGCGTTCCAGGAGGACAACAACTGTATTTTCTGTGTTGTTGATATGCACGCCATAACCGTAAGACAGGTTCCCGCCGATCTGCGTAAGAGAACCTACGAGACCCTTGCCATCTATATGGCATGCGGTATCAGCCCCGAAAAGAGCACTCTCTTTGTACAGAGCCATGTTCCCGCACACGCTGAGCTTGCATGGGCGCTTAACTGCTACACCATGTTCGGTGAGCTGTCCCGTATGACCCAGTTCAAGGACAAGAGTAAGAAGAATGCCGACAACATCAACGCAGGTCTCTTTACATACCCCGTGCTTATGGCATCCGACATTCTGCTCTACCAAACAGATCTCGTTCCCGTAGGACAGGACCAGATGCAGCACATCGAGCTGGCAAGAGATATCGCACAGCGCTTTAATCAGGTATACTCTCCCACATTTACCGTTCCCGAGGGCTTTATCCCCAAGTCCGGTGCGAAGATAATGTCCTTAGGCGATCCCACAAAGAAGATGTCTAAGTCTGACGAGAATGTAAACGGCTTCGTTTCTCTTCTTGACGACCGCGACACCATAATCCGCAAGTTCAAGCGTGCGGTGACCGACTCTGATACCGTGGTATGCAGAGGTGAGGACAAGCACGGTGTAAATAACCTTATGACCATCTACTCCTGCTTTACAGGCAAGAGCGACGATGAAATAGTTAAGGAATTTGAGGGCAAGGGCTACGGAGACTTCAAGTTAGCTGTAGGTGAGGCTGTTGCAGACGGTCTTGGACCCGTGCAGGCAGAATTCAACAAGCTCATGGCAGACAAGGGCTACCTTGAATCCGTAATGAAGGAAGGCGCTGACGCAGCCTCCCGCATGGCATATAAAACTCTGGCAAAGGTATACCGTAAGTTAGGCTTCGTAGGTCGTATATAAAGGAGTAACATATGGGTTACACAGAAATAATAACCGGGATATTCACGGAAAATATCGTAAACACTCTTGTATACGGTATCGCGGCAATGGTATGTGCTTTTCTTATAGCATTCACCACCACCCCTGCCGTAAGGGTACTTGCACATAAGATCGGTGCAATCGACATCCCCACCGACGACCGCAGAATGCACAAGCAGCCTGTTCCCCGTCTCGGAGGTCTGGCGATATATTTAGGCTTCGTTTTGACCACGGTAATATTCGCTCAGGATATAACCCCCACCCTTGTCACCGTATGGATCGGCGGCTCGGTCATCGTGCTTTTGGGTATGCTGGACGACATTCTCCGCCTCAAGGCTATCGTAAAGTTAGTGGTGCAGATAGGCGTAGCTTACGTTGCGGTATGGCAGGGTCTTACCATAGAGCAGATCACCGTTGCAGGCAAGGTCATCCCCTTCGGTAACTGGGCTATACCCATCACCATGCTCTGGATAGTGGGCTTAACCAATGCAATAAACTTGATCGACGGTCTTGACGGACTTTCCTGCGGTGTTTCCACAATTTCCGCAATTTCACTGCTCTTAGTATCTATAGTTCTGGGCGAGAACCCCGCAACCACCGTGCTTATCGGCATCCTTGCCGGCTCGTGTCTGGGCTTCTTACCCTTTAACACCAACCCCGCAAAGATATTTATGGGTGATACGGGTGCACTCTTCTTAGGATATACCCTGTCGATAGTTTCTATCACCGGCGTACTTAAGATGCATACCCTTGTATCATTTATTATACCTCTTCTTATATTTGCATTCCCGATCCTTGATACTGCCTTTGCATTTACAAGAAGAATACTTCACGGCAAGTCTCCCTTCTCTCCCGACAGAGGTCATCTGCATCACAGACTTATAGACATGGGTCTTAATCAGAAGCAGGTAGTTGCTATCCTCTATTCTCTCTGTGCGATCCTCGGTCTTTCCGCACTTATGTTCACAGGAGACAAGCTCTGGAGAGCGGGTCTTATCGTTGCCATCGGCCTTGTGCTTCTTATAATCAACTTCGCATTACTCAAGAACCCTAATACCCGTGAAAAAACAGGTATAGACCAGATGACAAAAAAGAATGACGATAAAAAAGCACCGTAAGGTGCTT
>JAZNKU010000308.1:0-5150 GCA_045578685.1 Eubacteriales bacterium | reverse complement strand
ATGGGTTGGATGAACGATACTCTTGATTATGCTGAGACCGATCCTATTTTCCGTAAGTATAAGCATGACAAGCTCACCTTTACGATGATGTACGCCTTTAACGAGAAATATGTTTTACCTGTCTCTCACGATGAAGTTGTACATGGCAAGAAGTCATTTCTTGATAAGATGCCCGGAAGCTACGAGAACAAGTTTGCCGGTGCAAGGCTCTTTATGACATATATGATGACCCTTCCCGGCAAGAAGCTTAGTTTTATGAGTAATGAGATAGCTCAGTTCAGCGAGTGGGCGTATCAAAAGAGTGTTGAATGGTTTATGCTTGACTATCCCATGCACGCACGCTTCCAGCTCTTCTGCGCGAAATTAAATCATCTCTATCTTGATAATCCCTGTTTTTGGGAACAGGATGACTCCTGGGGCGGGTTTAGCTGGCTTGACGCAGATAATGCAAATGAAAGTATTATCTCATATCGACGTTTTGACAAAAAAGGCAGAGAGCTTACGGTTATACTTAATTTCACCCCTGTTAAGCGACCAGGCTACCGTATCGGTGCGGGCTATGCAGGAAGTTACGAAGAGGTTCTTAATAGCGACAGTAACAGCTATGGTGGCTCAGGTGTTGAAAACGCATTGATGAAGACCGATTCTATTCCCTGGCAAGGATGCCCCTATTCTATAGTAGCCGACTTGCCTCCTATGGGAGCAATCATAATCAGATGCAAAAGAAAGAATCCTATTCGTAAATCGAAACAATAATTAATGAACATATATCACCAACTATAAGGAGGATCGCAAATGTTCAAAAAGAAAGAGTGCGTGGCTATGCTTTTGGCAGGCGGACAGGGCAGCCGTTTATACGCACTTACGCAAAATGTGGCAAAGCCTGCCGTTCCCTTTGGCGGAAAGTATCGAATTATTGATTTTCCGCTGTCTAACTGCACAAACTCGGGTATAGATACAGTGGGTGTACTTACTCAGTATCAGCCCTTGGTGCTCAACGACTACATCGGAAACGGTCTTCCCTGGGACCTTGACAGAACCTTTGGAGGTGTAAAGATACTGCCTCCTTATCAGGGAAAGGATTCTGCAGACTGGTACAAGGGCACAGCAAACGCTATATATCAGAACATGAAGTTTATCGAGCAGTATGATGCAGACTATGTACTTATACTCTCCGGTGACCATATATACAAGATGGACTATGCCAAAATGCTTAAATTCCATAAGCAGAATAATGCGGACTGTACTATAGCTGTTATAGATGTGCCGATAGAGGAAGCAAGCCGCTTCGGTATCATGTCGGTAAATAAGGACGACAGCATTTTCAAGTTCTCCGAGAAGCCCAAAAATCCCGATTCCACCCTTGCATCTATGGGTATCTACATATTCAACAAAGATAAACTTTTTGATTATCTTACGGCAGATGCAAAGGATCCGGAATCAGCAAATGATTTCGGTAAAAATATTATACCCAATATGCTCAATGCTAAAGAGCGTATGTTCGCGTACCGCTTTGAGGGATATTGGAAGGATGTCGGAACTCTCTCCAGCCTTTGGGAAGCTAACATGGATCTTTTAGGTGAAAATCCGACTTTCTCCCTTGACGATGATAACTGGAGAATGTTTACCCGTCACGGGGCTCGTTCTCCTCAGTTTGTCGGGGAGGGTGCTGTAATAAAGAACTCTATCGTGAGCGAGGGCTGTAAGATATACGGCAGGGTAGAGAACTCGGTTCTCTTTGGTAACGTTACCGTTCTGCCCGGTGCGGTCGTACGTGACAGCGTGGTGCTTAATGATTGCCGTATAGGTGCAGGTGCCAATGTGAGTTACGCCATACTTGATACCGGTGTCAGCGTAGGTGCGGGTGTTACTTTGGGCGGTGACAGGGACAGTGCTCCTGATGTTACCGTTATTGGTGCCGAGACGGTAATTGTTGACGGCGAAACGATCGAAGCGGGATCTATGATTCCCGATGTAAGATAAGGGGGGCGAGAATATGAAAGCAGCAGGCTTAATCTTATCAAACATTCATGATAACAATATTCCCGAGATGACCGCTAAAAGAACTATGGCATCCTTACCCTTTGGCGGTAGATACAGACTTATAGACTTTCCTCTTTCCAATATGGTAAACAGCGGAATTACTAAGGTGGGCATCGTTACCCATGACAACTACCGTTCGCTTATAGATCATATAGGAACAGGTAAGGACTGGGACCTTGCGCGCCGTAACGGCGGTGTTATACTTCTACCACCCTTTATAACAGCTTTTGACAGCCCAAGAGCTAACAAGCTCTATACTACGCGTCTTGAGGCTATTATGGGCGTTATGGAGTTTATCAACAACTGTTCCGAGGATCTGATCGTGCTTTCTGACAGCGATGTTGTATGCAATATGGATCTGCGCGATGTTATAAATCAGCACGAAGCGACAGATGCTGATGTAACGCTTGTTGTACGCAAAAAAACTACGGCAGATGCCGACAGCAGAGCGACAAGCTCAATAGTTGTTTCTGATGATGACGGGAATATAAAAGAATTTATTGAAAATAGAGCTACAATAACAGGTGATTGTGATGTGAGCATGAATATACTTGTTATCACAAGAAGATTCCTTGTATCTCTGCTTAATAGTTCAATTGCTCACGGTCTTAAGGGTTTATACAGTCAGGCGTTGCCCTTTGGCTTCGGACAGGCTGTATATAAGATATATCGCTACGAGGGTTACTGTGCAGAGATAGGTGATTTAAGTAAATATTTTTCTGCTAACATGCAGTTACTGAACGAGAGTATTCGCGACGAGCTGTTTTCTAACAAGGAGAGACCTCTTCTCACAAAGGTTCGTAATACACCTCCTACCCATTACGGAGAGAACGCTAAGGTTTCGAATTCACTTATTGCAGATGGCTGTGTTATAGACGGTACGGTGGAGAACTGTATTCTCTTCAGAGGAGTTCATGTCAAGAAGGGTGCTGTTATTAAAAACTCTATTCTGCTTCAGGATACATGGGTTGGAGAGAACGCTTCACTTAACTGTGTAATAAGCGACAAGAGGGTGTTTATCAAGGACGGTGTTACACTCTGCGGTCACGAGACGATGCCCTTCTATATTGCGAAAGGAAAAATGATTTAAGGATAATATGAAAAAAATTTTATATGTAGGCAGTGAGTGTATGCCTTTTGCCGCAACAGGCGGTTTAGGTGATGTGATGGGCAGCCTCCCCGCAGCACTTAAGATTTATGCGGGAGATGATGTTGACGTAAGGTGTGTTATTCCTCTTTACGATAAAGTAGGAGATGAATGGCGTTCACAGATGAAGACCGAGGCTGTATTTACAGTTGAGCTTAGCTGGCGTAAGCAGTACTGCGGTATATTGTCGCTTGAAAAGGACGGAGTAACCTACTATTTCGTTGATAATGAATATTATTTCAAGCGTGGTGCACTTTACGGACATATGGATGATGGTGAGAGGTATGCATTCTTCTCACTTGCGGTTGTCGAGATGCTATCTCATATTGATTTCTATCCTGATATTCTCCATGCGAACGATTGGCAAAGTGCTATGAGCGTGGTGTATCTCAACCTCCTGTACAGGCAGATCGCAGGATACGAAAATATCAAGACAGTCTTTACAATACATAACATTGAGTATCAGGGTAAGTATGATATGTCTATCCTTGCTGATATCTTCGGTCTTGACTGGAAGCATGTGGGACTTATGGAATGGGAAAATTCCATGAACCTTATGAAGGCGGCAATTGTTTGTGCAGACCGTGTCACCACCGTAAGCCCAAGCTATGCTGAGGAGATACAGCGACCTGAGTATGCTCACGGACTTGATCCGTTGCTTCGTGAGCATGGTTACAAATTAAGCGGTATACTCAACGGCATAGATTATGTATACAACGATCCTCATTCTGATCCCGATATACCCAAAAAATTTATGTGGCGCAGCCTGAAAGGTAAGATTGAAAACAAGCTGGCTTTACAGAGAGAGCTTGGACTTCCGGAGAGAGCTGATGTACCGATGTACTCTATCATTTCAAGATTAGTTGCTCATAAGGGAACAGATCTTGTATGTGAGATCGGTTATAAATTGATGGCTGAGAAAGACATTCAACTTGTAGTGCTTGGTACCGGTAACAGCGAATACGAGGATTACTTCATGGAGCTTGAAAGACAGTTTCCAAATAAGGTAAGAGCTTTAATAACATACGATCGCAAACTCTCAAAGCGTATATACGCGGCCACCGACCTTTTCATTATGCCCTCTAAGAGCGAGCCCTGCGGGCTTTCCCAGATGATAGCTTCCCGTTACGGAGCGGTACCTATCACCCGCGAAACGGGTGGACTTGCTGATTCCATCAAGGGTTATTGGGTAGATAAGGGTGAGATAAAGGGTAACGGTTTTACCTTTGCAAACTATTCTTCGTCGGAGCTTTACGACCGCATCTGTGCCGCATATGAGCTTTACTGTGATCAAAAGTCCTTTCGTAAGCTTCAGCAGAAGGTTATGAAGACAGACTTTTCATGGTCTGTTTCTGCAAAGAGCTATATTGAAATGTATAACGAAATATAGTCGCAGAGTAAAATTGACATGTTGCCTGTTAAATTGCACTGCAATTTTGGTTGTTGACAATTCGGGTGATATCTATAAACAAAAAACGGTCAGCAATGACCGTTTTTTGCATTATTAACAATTTATATAAAAAGTGTTCAAAAACTATTGCAAATAATAGAATTATATGGTATTATACATTATTATTTATTATAATTTTGGAAGGTCTGTATAAATGGATAAAACCTTTAATGTTAACGACATAAAAAATAATATAGAAGTTAAGCTTGCCCGTAATTTTGGTTGCTCTATCAAGGAGGCGTCTAAGGAACAGCTTTACAGAGCATGTGCACTCACTGTGCGTGATATCCTTACCGAAAAAAGACAGGAGTTTAAGACCCGTGTAAACGAAAAGGGTGCAAAACGTGTATATTATATGTGCATGGAATTTCTTGTGGGAAGATCCCTTAAGACTAATCTTTGTAATCTCGGTCTTGCTGATGTTTATGAGGAAGCACTTATCAAAACAGGCTATAACCTCGAGGATCTTTATACCTGTGAGCCCGATGCCGGTCTTGGTAACGGCGGTCT
>JAZNKU010000307.1:0-1679 GCA_045578685.1 Eubacteriales bacterium | reverse complement strand
TAAGACCGCTTGGCCTCCGACTTGATTTTCGATATCGTCGATCGCTTGGTTTATATCTTCGATTCTGTACTCTGCGCTTACCATAGCCTTTAAGTTGAACTTGCCTTCGCTTGTCCACTTGAGCATAGGCTCCCAGGCCTTGGGAGAAGAGCAGGCACCGAATATTGATAACTGCTTTATAATGATGTCTGTTACGGGGAAATCCACCTTGTCGTCGTCTGCGGGGATACCGTAGAGGATAACGCGTCCGCCGCCGCAGGCACACTTGACTGCCATATCCACCGTCTGCCCGAAGCCTGCCGCATCTATAGATACGTCAACACCGTAGCCGTCGGTCTCTTCAAGAACTCTTGCAAGGAGATCCTCCTTTGTGGGGTCGATATGTACGTCAGCACCCAAGGTCAATGCAAGATCGCTTCTGTAGCTCTTTCTGCAAGAAAGAATAACCTTCTTTGCACCCTGTATCTTTGCAAGCTGGATATATGCCAGTCCTGCGGGACCTGCGCCCTGAACGAGAACTATCTCACCCGTATTTACGGGGTGAGCCAGCATAGAGCCTGCGGGACAAACACAACTCTCGATGATAGCCGCTTCTTCGTCACTTACATTATCGGGTAACTTATGGAGATTGGGAGCGGGAACAGCCACATATTCCGAATATGCTCCGTTATAAGGTGCGTAGCCTATCTCACCGCCGTTACAGCAGAACTCGCTGTTACCTTCCTTACAGTATTTACAGGTCTTACAGCCGATCATTGTATCTACCGTACAACGGTCGCCTATTTGCCAGCCCTCTACACCCTCGCCGATCTCGCAGATGACACCTGCCATCTCGTGACCTAAAATATGAGGAGGCTTGGTAAGAGAGATCTTACCCATAATATGATGAATATCGGTTGCACAGAGACCTGCCGCGGTGATCTTAAGTATCACCCAACCCGGCTGTACCTCGGGCTTGGGAACATCTCTGACTTCCACTTTTCCAATATCTGTCCAGACTGCTGCTTTCATGATATCTTCCTTTCAATACTTTATCAAATAACATTATATAGTATAAGATGATATTTTTCAACCTTTTTTTATATAATAATTGACATTACCATAAGCAAATTGTATAATGTTTTTACTATTATGTATAATGGAGTAGTTATACCGATGAGAAAATTGTTGATATTGACCGTCTGCCTTATAATGCTGCTTACCTCCTGTGCTTCGGGAGGCGGCGGATCTGTGTCGGCTCAGAGCGTAAAGCTCACCGGAACCGACGGCAAGGCGGATTTTATAATAGTTCACCCCGAGGAGGCTGAGTGCGATATCGCAGACGCTCTCACCGCCCTCTGTAAGACCATCAGAAATAAGGAAGAGCTTGACCGTATAGAGATATACGACGATACCCGCAAGGAAAATTCGGATATAGTTGAGATCCTTGTCGGCGACACCAACAGAGGTGCCTCACAAAACGCGGTAAAGGGACTTCGTGACCGTGAGTTCACCGTTGGTATCTACGACGGTAAATTTGTTATCGCAGGCGGTGACGATGAGGCTACTCTTAACGCAATAAACCACCTCTATATGCATTATGATGAATTTATAGTTGACGGTGAAATATCTTCAGAGGATAACTATACTCTCAAATACGACTATAAGTACGATAATATCAAGATAGGAGATACCGATAT